>JAHLWT010000292.1 GCA_019057775.1 Promethearchaeota archaeon | reverse complement strand
TTAAAGTTAGAGAGCGAAAAAGTTTTGAATGAATGATAACTTATAAACTCAAGAAATTATATTAATATACATGGAAACGATTTTTAAACAACCATATACCGAAAATTTTCCGTTGTAATAAACTTAAAGAAGTAAGGTTATTCAAAACCTGTAAAGCCATTTAAGGAGGAAGAGGAAAGAGTAAAGGTTGAAATAAAAAAAAAATAAAAAAAAATTTCACTCACAAAAAGTTAATTTTTCATTATAGGGATTATTTATAAGACTATTAAGTTTATTTCCTCATAAAGAGTAGCGATTTTTTTTTTAATAAGATGATTATTTGGGTTTTAGATTCAGAATCGGGTACTAAATTATTGTATAGATCCTTTTTGAAAACAGATGCAGATGAGGATATAATGTCTGGATTTTTAACCGCGTTCCATCATTTTTCCATGGTAGAATTTAAAGAATCATTGGACTCTATAGAAATGGGGGGTTTAAGATGGGTTTATATCGAAGAAGAAAAATTTCAATTGCTCTTTGTTGCAGCAGACACGAAACATACAAAAACAGAGTTTTTAAAGGGAAGATTGATAGTTATAAAAAATGCCTTCATCAAAAAATATGAGTCCATTTGGAAAAAGAAGGGGAATTGGGATGGAAATATTAATCGATTCCGACCTTTTGTAAAAGAAATTGAAGATTATTACAATCAGTGGACAGAAATAGAAAGCCTTAATCAAGTAGCGGATTTTTTTGATATATTGGGCGTCTTTCAGAAAGTTTTGATCATGCTACGAAATGTAATTGAACACAAAATGTATAGCAAATCAAAAAGAATGGTTTTAAACAAAATAAACTTGATGTTTGAGACATTTGAGGCTGGACAGGATTTCCAGAATAACCCTGAATTAAAAAACATTTCCTTTTCTAAAGAATCATGGTTTAATATAATTGATATTAATTTAATGAAATGTGATAAGGATCTAGTTATTAGTATTTTAAAATCGATTCTATCTCAAATTATAGACATCTTAAAAGAAGTGAAAGGAAATAATTTATGCTTCAAATATTTTAGCGAAGAAAATATTTACGCATATATTTTTAATAATATGAGATTGTTGAAAGATCTCAACTTAGATACGTTTTTTTTTGAGCACTTTCTTTTATTATAATATATCAATATTTTAGTTTATAGCGAATCGATATTATAGAGAGAACATATGCCATTATAGAATTGAATAACAAATTTAAAAAAAGTGAATATTAATGGGTAGTGGAAAGCTTTTTTGTTTCATTGGGGGAATATTGACCTTAGTTTCGACGTTAGTTTTATCGTTTGGGGTTTATCCAATAACCGGTATGACCTTTTTCGGTATAGGATTTATTATGAATTTGGACAATATATTCGAAGATATATTTTCATACGCAGTGTTATTCGGAGGCCAAGATTTTGTAGTTTACATACTTGTAGTTATACTTATTATCTTCTTGATATCTGGATTTATTCAATTAGCCGGAATAAAAAATCGGCTCGCAGCGATCATAGGATCAATCCTTCCATTATTTATTAGTCTACTATTTATCTCTTATGTTTATGATATTCTCTTCCCTGATGATTTAACTAACATAATGATATTCTTTTGGACTGAACCGATTCTTGAAAATGTTGTACCATTACATGTAGCTGTAGGTACTGTTGGGCCTTTGGAAGTATCTCTTGGAACTTTTCTTTTATTAGGAGGAGGTATTTTAGGTATTATTGGAGGTATTATGGGTAGAGATTAAAATCTAATCTTCATTTTTCTTTATTTTTTTATAAGTTTCTGATAATATTTCTTGTTTCTTCAGCCAAATTCATTTCTGAAAATGTTTTTGTAAATAGGATGCCTTTCTCTAAAAGGGATCTTCTCATTTCCATAATAGATATAATCGATTTTTTCGGATTTCCCAAAACTGGAAAACTCTATTATTATTTGTTTAAAATTAACACGTGCTCGGCCATTAAAATCTCTTCCAATGAGATTCGTTTGATCTTTGTCAATAGATTTTGAGCTCACATTCTTACACCTTTTTGATAGAATATTTTAATTGAACTATTTAAATTTAAAGAAAAAGGAAAAGTGGAAGATGTCTAATTTCCTGTTTTGTCAATATCAGTTCCAAACTCGCTTAACAAAGTGGCCTGAAAAAATGGGTGCCTTTCTTTGAATTTCATTGTCTCAAGTTCATCATGTATATATAAAGGTTTTTTTGATGTTCCAAAATCAGAAAAAGGGATTATTATTTTATTGAAATCAATAGAATCCTCTTCGAGGGGCTCATATTTAATGAGAACGATGTTTTTATTTTCTACTTGAGAACTCATGATTTTAATAAATTGAAAAATTGTGTAATTTATCTAATATTAAAACCAAACTATTCAATAATAAATTCCATTGGCATAAATTTGAAGTTTTTTTAATTTGAAAAAAGCATCATCAAAAATTCATTGTTATTCATAACTAAAACATAGAAAATAAAGGGAGGCCCCTGCCAAAAAGCTTCATAATGAAGCCAAAAATTATTAAAGGTAGAGTAGGTTGTTCTTATGTGTAATTTCTTACACAACCAAAAGACAAAAATCCAGGGGTTGACAGGAGCCATAGTTTTTTCTTTATAATTTTCTCTATTCACCTTTAATTTTGATTAATTCTTGTCTATTACTATTAAAGTAGTTAAGATATTTAAAAGTTTTAGGCTATAGATTATTTGTTTTTTTTTCTTTATAAAGGAATATCTTGCGTTTTTGTTAATAAATAATACCATTTTGGAGTATTATTAGAAAGGAAATATGTATCTGTCTAATCCAAGTTCTTTTCGCATGATTATGATATCCTCTTGCAAACTTTTATTGAGAGGGACCCCTGTTTTCTTTCTTTTAAGCTCAGATATATATTCTTTTTCTCCTGCAGTGTAAATTCGTTCCATGCCAGGAATCTTTCTTGAATCCCTTAGATCTCTCATGATATTACCGGCTGTTTTTTTAAACGAGCTTACACCGGCAAAACTTTCAATATTAAGAGCTAAGAAAAAATGTCCCACTTTCAATCGCTTTTGATCGTTTTCTACTATTCCTATAGTATCCCTTAAATAGATACCCTCCTGTAAAGCAGCTGAAAGTAGTTCTACCACCGTTGCATAGCCATATCCTTTATAACCAGCGGTATCTTCTCCTCTTCCACCTAATGGTAATAAAGATGCTTTTTTTTCTTGCATTTCTTCTAAAACCTTATTGGGATCAGTTAAAATTTCACCCTTATCATCAATAACAGTATTTTTAGGAAGAAGTTTGTTAATTCGGGCATTAACCTCAACTTTCCCCCTTTGAATTATTGAAGTGGCACAATCTATAAGAAAAGGAAACGCTTCGTCAGTAGGTGCACCAACCGTTAAAGGATTCGTACCCAGCATCGGCTCACATCCAAAAGTAGGTGGAATAGACGGACGAGCATTAGTAACGGCTATTCCAATCATACCCTCTTTTATCGCCATTAATGAATAATATCCTGCAATACCGAAATGTGTTGAATTTTTTACCGCTATAGCACCTACCCCATATTTTTTTGCTTTCTCTATTGCCATTTTCATTGCTTTATGAGCAATAACATGCCCCATACCACAATTTCCGTCTAAAAGCGCGGTAGTAGGACCTTCCTTAACTATATCAATCTTGGTCTTAACCTCATAAATTCCTTCTTTAATTCTGTCATAATACATTTTGCATCTCTGAATTCCATGTGAATCTATCCCACGTAAGTCTGATGTAATGAGTACATCAGCAATTATATCAGCATCTTCTTTTGGTACACCGAGTCCAATGAAAACATCTCTCATGAAATTCTCGAGAATTTTTGCCTCGACATATACTTTATCTTCTGACATTTTATAATTCCCTAAATTAAAATTATAATTTCATTATGATCTTAGTTTTCTATTCTAAAATATGATTTCTATTATAAGATGAATAATCAAATTTTCAGAAATTACAGAATAATATGTTCCACATATTATTTGCGTATTTATAGATCAAATTACTCTAAGAATTGTGATATAGTGAAACTTGTATTTGATCTTTAAATTACACTTAATAATATCTCATGAAGAAAAAAACAAAATTAAAATGCCCTTTATGCAGTGTTAAGTTCATTCCTAGAACTTTTTACCCTGAAGAAGCAATCTTTTCAATTTCAGATGGGAAAAAATTATCTGGATTTAATGGGTATATAAGTTTAAGCGGTGTGAAGCCCACAGAAGTAATTTTAGGTTCTTGGATTACATATTGTCCCAATTGTAATTATATTATGAAATTTGTTAAAGAAATTGTGAAAAAAGAAAAAATTCAATCTCAAACTGTCATTTCTAGAGACATTAAAGAAAAGTACAATAATTATTATTTTGGATTCCCTTTTGAAGACTATTCGCAATATTTATCAAATGTTGCTGACAAAATTAAGAAAAATATTGAAGATTCTCTTCAGATATTAGATCTTACTGTTTGGGAAAGCATGTATGAAATTGAAGACACTTTTAAACTATTAGTCAAATTTTATGCTAATCTCGAAAGTTATTGTGATTCACAAATTATCCCCCCCAATGGAAAGGATTTACCTACGAAGATAAAACTTTTAAATCTCTCACCTTCTCTCGAAACTACTATGCTTGAATTAAATGAAATTAGAAATGAAACAATTCATGGTGATTACGAATTGACTCCTGAAGATAAAAAAAGAGTTAATGAAGCCGTAATGAACTTTACACTTAATCTAATCAAAAAACACATAAAACCTTTAATTGAAGAGAAAAAATTGAAAGCAAAATACACATATGCTGACTTAAGAGATCTCTATTCAGAAATTAAAATTTTCTTGAGTATATATCTTAACAAGATTTTCAATAATGGTAAGTCAAACCAGAATCAAATCCGGACTTTTCTTAACACATTAGTAATGAATTAAATACTCAATATAG
>JAHLWT010000291.1 GCA_019057775.1 Promethearchaeota archaeon | reverse complement strand
TTTGATGATTAATAGATAAATAATTACATAGCTCTTCAATAGAATTATTTTGAATTATATTATAGATTAAATCCATTCCAGAAAAATCAAATAATAATGAGTTCCCTATATTAATCGCAAAAGAGCAATATTCTTTTTTAAGTCCATACTCTTTTTTTAATTTTTTTGCAGCAGTTAGATGCTCTTTATAACCATCATCAAAAGTTATATGTAAATGATTATTGGTTTCAATAGATTGTTTTAGGGTTCCAAATGAATATTTCGATTTAAGAATAATATTAATAATTTCAATTAAATCATCTATTTTAAATACTAAATTTCTTTGATAATAAAGGTCATCGATTGATGAATCATTACACTCAATCCTGTGAACCATTATTATCATTGGCTTTTTCATATACACCACCAACTAAATGAAGATTTATAGATTTTTTTAGTTGTTTTTTAATATAACTTTTATCTTCTAATTTTAAATATATTTGTTTATAAATAATTTTAATATGTATTGATGAAAAAAAAATTACAATGATATTAAATAAATTTTTTAATGCAATGAAAATTATGAAATTATGAGCTAAGAGTCAGAACCCTATTTTTTTGTTATTTTTAGATATAAATTATAAATAAATTATAAATATATTATTGTGAAAAAAAATTTGTTTATAAAATTGATTAAAATTTTAATAATTTATAGTTCTAAACTAATTCAAACTTCTATATATTTATAAAGATAAAAATAATAAAAGTAATAATAATCAAAAAATAGAAGAAAATGAAAAAGCGTAATAATAATCGTTGCACAAATAAAAATAAAAAAAATAAGGACGAATGTGAAGATAATTACATTATATCAATTAGTTCAATTCCAGAACCGAAAAACGGGGACTTTAATAATTCAAATATTATAGAAAATTTCGTGGAGGAGCAGAGTATAAAAAATTTTGACTTAAACGCATTAAAATGGAATAATTCTCTTTTGGATCAATATTTCGCACAGGTGAAGAATTTAGGGCAGGAAGGTTGTCGAAAATCTGATAACGTGACTGACATAAATCTGAAAAACATTAAGAATTTGAAAAAAGAAATTTCAACGAAAACTAATATAATTATAAAAGATGAAGATTACATCCCTCTATATCAAACATATATAAATTCTGTTGGTAGAAAGAAAAACATATCTCTAGACATTAACGATTTAAATTATCAAAATTTACTTGATGATCAATTACTTCAGAATTATAAAAAATTTTACATAGAACAATTTGCCTTAAAGGTAAGGAATCCTTATGCAAATACAGGTCGCAAATTACGAGCTGTATTTATTGATTGGATAAAAGTCAAATATTCAAATGATTGTCCTAAAAGAGATCTTTTATTACAAAAAATTTATCTTATTAACAAAAATGAAGAATTTGCTCAGTATATTTTACATCTCCTTATAAATACTAATACCACTCAAGTGGGATTAAATTCCTTACTTTCAAAAAGTTATTTAAATGTTTCAAGGGAAACTGTACGAGTAATTGCCGAAGAGAATTTTTCTAATGAAGACTATAAAAAAAAATTTTCTAAGGGTGATGGTTGGAATAAATTTAGATCCCAAGACTCAAATAAATTAGTTTTTTCTAGTTTGTTAAATAAGGAATTACATACATTTTTTAAGAAATATTATCACGATACAGGTAGATATGCGAATTTTGGGAAGAAAATAACCAATGATTTCATTAATTGGATTAAACTAAGGAATATTGACTCTTCAAAAAAAAATGAAATTTTTATACTTATTGATAATATTAATAATAATAAAGAAATAAAAAATTATATTGTATTTAATGTAAAAAACTATTTAAATTCTAATAGTCTTACAAAACTTCCGTTAAACTCTTTTTCAAGAAAATTTATTCCATTATTTTTGAAAATTTCAGATATATCAATTGGGAGAATTATTAAAAACTCTATTTTTAAAAATAATGAAGAAGAATTTAAAAAAATGTTTCCGGCGGGTGGTAGAGAAGAAAACAAGATTGTCAATTTAAATAGTTTAAATTTTGAAGATTTATTAGACTCATCTTTAATTGATAAGTTTAATATTTACAAAAGACAATGTTCCACTTCAAATAATCCTATATATGCAAATCGAGGATTAGAAATTACTAATGATTTTGTTCAATGGATTAATTTAAATGAGCAAAATATTGCTAAAAGGAATTTTTTTTTGATTTTATGTAGAAAAATAAATGAAAACGAAGAAATTTTAGCTTATATTATTCATCTTTCCCTCAATACTAATTATAATTTATCTGAGATCGCACGAGAAATCAAATTAATTGGACTTAGTGGTCAACACCAAACTGTAGCTAGTACTGTTAAAAAATATGTTTTTAATCATGATGAAATAAAATATAAAGAAAGATTTCATAAGACAGATTTGGTAGCTCAAAACGGTACATCTACTCATTTATGTGTGAATGGTTTAATTTCTTTGTCTTTCACAACAATTCAGATTGTATTTATAAATATTACTCTGAAATTAGAATATTTCCTCCTTCTGAAAAACAGGCAGATGGATTTTTTTTGAATATTAAAAGTCAAAACTTTTTTTATGATCGTCTTACTGAATTTGAAGATTCTAAAGAATTATTAGAAATATTAAATATAGAAATGGCTCTTTTTAAAAAAATAATAGGAGTTCAAATAGAGCTCACTAGTGATTTGTCAGAAGAAAATATATTACTTAAATGTACTAAATATCAAAATGAGTTAATATTATTAATAATTGTAGGAACTCATTGGAAAAACAACAATATAGTAGATAGGCAGATTATTCCAGATTATTCTGAAATATTATATCCCGATAGAGTTTTAATAATAAGTCCCCGTTTATTTAAAAAACTGCTTAATTTTAATTCTTATTTTGTTCAAGAGTTTGATAAGATTTTAAAATATTCTAGAGATTATGATATCACATCATTAGATCAATATTATGACAACATTTACAATAAAATTACGTTATATTCTACTAATGACTTTATTAAAGATGTTTCAAAACAATTTTTTTCCAAATATTTTTTTGATCCAGAAAAAGAACTCAATAATTTAGAAATTTCTACTATTTTTTCAAGTTTTATATCTTATTGTAAAAACAATTCTACTTCTCTAGGCACTAAAAATATTACAAGGGGTTCATATATTGGTTCATATTATATTTTTGATACTGCGAACTTAAAACAATTTAATTATCAATTAAACGTAGCTTATAACCTACTCAATTTAGGTAAAATTTTAGAAGATTACATCGGTAAGGGTAAAATTTTCTTTAAAAAAACAACATACCCAGATTCTATAGGAAGACTTAAAAAAACAAAACGAGGTATCCTAATTAATAGTTCATTTTTAGACAATTATCAGGAAGATTTTTAGATAATCATCAAGTTCTTCTCTCTGTTTTTAAGATAATAACATTAAAAACCATTTTATCAATAATTAAGACTAAAGCTGATCTTGTCTAATTTTGTTAAAAGTAAGCGGCGCGAATTGCGGGCAATCTGGTGTTGTATGAAATTTATCAAAAATTAATATTACATCGTAATGTGTTATAAACAACATACTGAGATATTTATGAATTCGACCTCTATTTCAAAAGAGAAATATCTCCAAATATCATAAAGATTAATTAATATTAAAAAAAAACAAGAGAAAAGATTTAAATAATCCCGAATATATTCTCCTTCCTTTTATAGTACCATAAAGCGACCTCAACATTGTACCATTCTCCTATTTCAATAGATTCAATTTCATTTGAAAACTTGATTTGGCTCTTAGGAAACCAATCCATTTTCTGGTGCCCTATTTCTGCGAAAATGGCTTTTTCTGTCATAACCATGAATCTTTACTTTAGTTCTGATATATTCAGGATTATATTTAGCATTAGCAACGATCGGTAATAATTTATTTCCTATCCACGCATAATATTCGTAAGAAATTTTTGAACTCTCGTCATAAGGAATTTTAGAGATCATTATACCCGTTTGAACTTTCAACTTATTCGATGCAATAGTAAGCCCCTCGTTTCTTAGTTTTTTACGTTCTAAATTCTGAATCTTCCTCTGTAAGCTATGCATCATCATAGTAAAGGGAGGCTCTACAAAATTATATTTTTCTGACATATAAGGTATTGGATGCGGTAATAACTCTTCATCCCCCTTATAAAGTATACCTGTTCGTGACCAGTTTGTTGCTAAAAGAAAAGCATCAACATTATGAATTCTTTCTCCATTAATGTTTATCCGTGCTTTACTAGTTATAAAATACCCATAGTACCTTGTATTTTGAATAACTCCATCAATTAATTCCCCAAAATGATCTCCATACTTGAGTTCTCCAAATCCTGCTCTAATGTGTTGTAGTTGTTTTGGAATATGCATAGAATTAAAAATTTAACCTATCAGATAAAAAGAATTTTTATGCTATGATGCATGAAGTAGCATGGGCATATATGGGTCTTGTCGAAAGTATTAATGCTTGGATACTATTACATAAAAAATCTCCTTGTGTGTTTTTACCCATTGATAGAGAAAGCATAATTCTTCAAAAGTTATTTAGCACTGCAATGATGCAAAAACCTTTTGATTTGTTTTCTGAAATATTCAATTATGAAATACAGAATCTTGATTCATTAACATGGGAACAAGTACTTGAAACTAAGAATCATGATTATTTTAAGAATTTTCGAAGAAAGATGATTGATATACAGAATGAGTTAAATAAGGGAGATAAAAATTCTGTTTTTGAAATTGTAAATGATATAAAGATGACTGAGATGGAAGAGCTAATAATAAAACAAAAACCAGTCTCAACAACAAAATCTGTATTAAAAGGCATTGCAAGTAACTTTCCTTTGCCTATACCAATTAATCCTATATCAATTTACACTGAAGTAAAGCAAATTATAGCAGATCGAAATATATTGAAAAAATATGGTTGGTTGGCATTAATGCCTTTTAGGTTATAAAGAAATTTAAAGTTTTAGTCGAATGCGCT
>JAHLWT010000290.1 GCA_019057775.1 Promethearchaeota archaeon | reverse complement strand
ATACGGGCGGTATAACATTCTGGGGTCGATCAGACGCAGTTTTAAAACCTTCTGGTGTTAGAATTGGTACTGCAGAGATTTATAATGTAGTTGAACAACTTCCAGAAATAGCAGACTCGCTAGTTATCGGACAGAAATGGGAAGGCGACATCCGTATCGTAATGTTTGTTTTACTTAATGAGGGTTATGAATTAACTGACGAATTACAAGCTAAAATCAGACAAACTTTACGTGAAAAGACTAGTCCAAGACATGTACCTAAGATAATTTACGCAACACCAGAAGATGGCATTCCTTATACGTTCAGCAACAAAAAAGTCGAAATAGCTGTTACAAAAATCATTCATGGGATGCCAGTAGCAAATCGTGGAGCTTTACGAAATCCTACTTCCTTAGATTTCTATATTGAAATGAAAGATAAACTTCAATAAGCTTTTTTCCTTTTTTTGTTATCAATAATAAATTCAATAAAATCATTAGAATACTGTTTAACTATATCATATGCTCCATTCTCCAAGGCTAAGTCTGTTCTATTTAGCTTTAAACGAAATATTGGAGGATAAATTATTTCAGCTTTCGCATTATTGTGAAAAAATTCAACCCAGGATGGTTTAGCTGAAATCTCGGCTAATGTAATATAAAATCCTGATATAGCTTTAAGGGCGATTTTTTTTTTTTTTGAAATTTCCCAATATTCAAGTATCCAATTTTGAATTTCCAAGCTTGGGATTTCTTTACTTATGATATCTCCAATTATTAAACAATCTAACTTTTCCTCAGCTAAGAACGCAGGGTCAATCTTTTTAGCACATCCTACATTTACATCAATGTAATCTTCCAGGCGATCTTGGAGAATCTCAGCAATAATCTTCGAGAATCCAATTCCGTTCTTATATATTATCCATAGTTTTATTTTCATTCACCTTTTCCATAATAAAAAAAAATATAGGATTTACCTATTTATTGATTTTTTTTTCTTCGTGCGAGCTCCTTGCGAACCATCACGCGCTGTATCACTGAAATAGCTGCCAATAATAGATGCACTATGAATCCTATCACCAACAGTACTCGAGCAATGTCGTTGGAAATCCACTGTACCAGAAATTTGAGGGAATTCGGCAACATATCTGCAAAATAAGCAAAGTCAAAGGGAAAGATCACAAAGAGCCAAGCAAAGCCGACAGCGGCAAAAAAAAGTCCACCAAAAGAATCAATATCGCGAGAGAGGTCTTTGAGCTCAAGCAACAACACGGTACATGTAAAAATCCAATAAATCAGAGTTCCATAAAGCAGGACCATCTCCAACATGCCGAATGTTACAGTGAAAAAACCTGTTGACAACGTCTGATGGGCAACAAAGTAAAACATAATCAAGGGAAAAATCATAATTATAAAGATGGATATGACACGATCCTCTAGCGAGAGGACGTCGTAATCCTCCAATTCTTCCTCTACGCTTTTAGATAACCAGTTTTTAATCTTTTCCATAAGTATTCCTCCAAGTGTTTCTTTATTTTGATAATACTTGTTTTTGATTAATTATTTCCTTCACTTTTATATGTGGATGATTGTATCTCTCCCTACCTCGAGTATGTTCACCAAATTGAATAGCTTTTTGGGGACAATAATGGAGGCAACCTAAGCATTGTTGACATTTATGTTGCCACTCGGGTTTGTCATTTATAAGTTTGATATTATCGACAGGACAGATTTCTTGACAAATTCCGCAACCATTACAGGTTTCGTCGGTATAGTAGTTTTCGTCATCAGTATTTACCTTCTCTATAAAAGATGTATAAGTCCCTTTCAATGGTATGAGAGAACCTTTCTTTCCCTTTCCTTTCTCATTATTACGAATAATCCCACCAATTTTATCTAATTTTAATTCGGCGTCCTTTATTCTTTTTAGTTGTTTTTCTTTTGAATGCATGGGGTTGTGTCCGGCTAATATGAATGCTGAAAATACTTTTATTAGGAATGCTGCATCAAGTTGCTTGTTTTTTGGTTCCAATAAACTATTCAGCACTGGTATCACATACTGCCTGCCAGGACCGCCTTTAGTACAAAGAGCAAAAATATATTTTATATTACTTAAATCAATCTTCTCAATAAAATCAGCGACGATTTTAGGTAGAGCCCAATTGTACACTGGAAAAACAAAGCCAACTTTTTCCGATGTGGCGATTATGGAATCTTGATTAATAAGACCCGCAATCGGTATAAGTTCACAATCATTTAGCTTTTCTTTAAGAGTTTTGGCCATATATAATGAGTTTCCTGTGCCTGAGAAATAATATATTGTTGTTTTGGTATTTTGTGTAATTTTTATCACCTATTTATTGTTATTTTTTTTTTTATAATTTTAATAGGGATTGGGGCTCTAATAAGAGCATGTTCGCTAATAATGAAAAAAATCAACCATGGGTGTTTATTTACCTTAAATGGTAGGGAGGGATTCTTGATGAAATTTTCAAATTCTAAAATAATAAACTAATCAAAAAAAACAATAAAGTCCTCATTTTTAACCTCAATTCGAAATAAAATGAAACTAAATTTACCAAAATTCTAGCCATTTAGGTGAAATTTGGGAATAGAAAAAAATCGTAATTTCATTTAGTTCTAAGTAATTGATCAACCCAACAATCGTAAAATTCTGAATGTAAGAAGATAATAGGAATAATATCTTTGAATCCTTCAGTTTGTAGTTCTTCGTTAATTTTCTGGGAGTCTTGAATCGCTTTTGTCCAAATATACATTGTAAAGAAGTTAGGAATATTACTATAGCTTAAGCAATCAATAATATTTCGTTTAAATTTCTCATATATATTTTGGATTGATGAGTCTATGCTAGTTCCTTCGTTCAAAGATATATGGAACCCTGTAATCAAATTATGTTCAGATTTTAAGGTCATTTCAATTGTAAATTCTACCAAGTAATTCTCAATCATTCGATCTAATCGTTTTCTAACGGTTTTAGCAGAAAGCCCTACTTCATATGCAATATCTGTTAGAGGCTTCCTTGAATCTCTATTTAAAGACTTTAGTATTTTATAATCAATGGTGGTTAGTGGTTCTGGGGTTGTTATATAAGGTATATCCATAATTCCAACAGTAAGTTCGCTTATATTAGCTGTTTTTGAGACATAAGCAGAAAAATCACGAAGACCTGTTATATCTCTTAAATATGAAGAGATATACAGCATTTTACCCGTTGCAATAGCAACGCTATTAATATTTTCATGTTGCCCTAACTCTTTACTAACAGCATCCAATGATTTTGCATTAGAAGTACCAAAAACTAAAACTGATAGATATTTTAATGCTATTGCACTTGGTCGGGCAGTAAATGCATCGATAACCTTATTTTCTAAAAGTTTATTTATACGTTTATGAGTAGAGCTTACGGACATATCGATTATTTCTGCTAATTCTCTATATGTCACGCGAGAGTTTTCCATTAGTTTTTTAAGAATAATAAAGTCAATTTCATCCATAATGCTTACTAGAAAATTAATTAATCTTGTCAATAATAATTTTCTCGTTTAATTTTATAATAATTTTTCTGGAAAGTATTACTTTAGAATCAAAAAATAAACTTCTACATAGGAATGAAGGATAAACTAAAATAAAAAAACAGTTCCAATTATTTTTGGTTGCTTTTTTTCCATTTTTTTATTTAATAATAAGTATCAGGATATGAATTTTCTTTAGGAAACAAAACATTAATAATTTCCCTTGATTCATGTTTTATCTTGGCATCTTTTATAATATAATTTATCTCTTCAAAACTCCTGTCCCCTAAGATTAACTTGAACAAGAATGATCCAGGTATTTGAAGATCACACGATTCTTCTTTCGGATATCCTTTTTCCATTTTAATAGAAGAAATTTGCCCATTATTAAAAGATAAGATTAATGTTGTTTTGTAATTACTTATTCTTAAGTCTTGAGTTACACCTTGAAAATTTGAGTTATGAATTCTATTTTCTAATATTGGTTTTATTGTTTCTAAATATAATTTTAAATTTGGAACCTTTATTTGCCAACCATAAGTGTCATACGTTATTCCTCCAAGTTCATCAATAAGTTTCGCTAAGTCTGTATCCTCCCTAACAGCCAAGTCAACTTGATCTGGATTTTCAATACTGGTGATTTCTTTAGTAAATTGAAGTATTTTTATCCCACATTCGCGATTCATATGTGAAGTTTTAATATCATATCCTTTATTATCATAAGACTTTCCGAACGTGAAATATACTATCGATTTTCCACCTGTCTCAATTATATATGTTGAAGCTTTAAATTCATTGTAATTGTCATTAAAAAATTTAGAGATGTAGCAATCCTTATCAAAAATATTTGAGATAAAGAAATCTTCGTAATACTGTTTGTATTTGTTAGTAATTAGATCAATATCATCTATGTTTGCTTTCCTAATCTTTAAAAATTCCAAATCGTCTTGAGGAATCTTTGATAGTGATAAAAACATTCTATGATCAAGAGGTATAGCAAATTCATAGCCTAATTTTCGATAATAATAAGGGATACCTCTTATGACAGAAATAATATATCCTTTTTCTGCCATGATAAGTTCATAAAGTTTATTTAACTCAACAATTAATTCTTTCCCACGATATTTTTCTATTGTCCCAACAAATCCCATTTCGCACACTGGAATGTTAATACTCCCAAATCTCCATTCTAAAGGCATTAAACTAATGCTTGATACAATTTTATTTGATTTTGAATCCTTTATATATAGAAATAGTACGTCTTCTTTCCTTGGATGGTTTAAAAATATATGATTAATATAATCTCTTACTGATTCACCATGTACATTAACATTTAATTCTAAAATTTGGTGTAATTCTTCTTTCTTATTATTTTCAGCAATATGAATTGAAAACTTTTGATTAATATTCCTCTGATATCCTTTTTCAAGTCCCATTTAAGGTTTGTAAATGATATCATCTTTAGAAACTTTTTTGAAATTAATTTCTTTTTTTTACCTTTGCTTTTTTTACAAGTTTTCTTTTAGTTGGTGTA
>JAHLWT010000289.1 GCA_019057775.1 Promethearchaeota archaeon | reverse complement strand
ACCTTAATTAAGGCGCAGATTTGCATTTTATCCCTGCGTGCAATTCGGGTTAAAATATTTTTAAATTTTTTTTTTTTTTTTATTAAATATGTGCTGGACTTAATTGTTTACAAAAACCACTAAGCCTAATGCTAAATAATCTACCCAAAATGATGATTCAAACAAAAAAATTATAGTTGTTGGAAGAAGATCCTTGCCAGGATTCTGGGATTAAAAATCAAAATTCTAATTTTGAAAGTATTTCAAGATCTATTTCATACAAACCAAAATTCAATTAGTCTTCATAGGGAATCGTGTTTATCCATTCTTATTGCCCTATGAGGACAAATTTGAACACATTGTCCGCATCCATTACATTTTTCTTCACTTATTTTTGCCAATGAAGAATAGTAACCTATTAAAGAATACGGAATCGCATGTGTAGGGCATATATCAACACAAACTCCGCATCCAACACAGTCTTTCAGAATTAAATATGCTATTTTTGACGAATCTGTCATAAATCTTCTTTCATTAGGTTTAGAGCATTATTATTATATATCACAATTCACTATATAAATTCTTAAACGTACGGAGAATTTTAACCACTTCAAAATCTCTTCTGAGTAAAAATATTAAATTATACGCATTGAGAAAATTATTATTCTTTGAATCCTTTACGAATCTACCGATTACATGATATATTTGCAGTTAAAAGTCTAAGCTTGGAGAAACTAAAAATGGATATTGAAGAAAAGTTAGAATTAATGAAAGTTATGTTTAATCCACGATCCGTAGCAGTTATGGGCGCAACTGACAAGATGATGAAAATTGGTTCTTTCGTATTCGGGAGTGTTTTAAGCTGTGGATTTACTAAAAATCTTTATGGTATAAACCCGAATCCTAGATATGAAAATAAGAAAATACTGGGGAATGACGTCTATCCATCACTCGATAAATGTCCTGAACCAATTGATCTCGTTGGAATAGTAGTTCCCCCACATGCCGTTGTGGATTCAGTTAAACAAGCCATTGAAAACGATGTGAGAACGGCAGCCATTATTACTGCTGGATTTGGTGAAGTAAAAACAGATGAGAGACAAGATGAAAATAAGGAATTATTAAAAATAGTTGAAAAGGGAGGCTTGATTTTTGTTGGACCTAATTCTATGGGGTTCTACAGTTCTGAAGATAAAGCTTCCCCCATCCATTTAGGATTTGGATTTATGATGCCAAGACCTGGGAATTTATCAATAGTCTCTCAATCAGGCACAATGGGTACGGTTCTCTGTAATGCGTTTCAAAATATCAGATATTTCGTCTCAAGTGGGAATGAAGCATCGCTAACTTTAGAAGATTATTTAGAATATTATGCTCGAGATCAAGAAACTAAAACAATCGCTCTGTTCGCTGAAGGTTTACGAGCAGGGAAAAGATTTAAAGAAATTTGTTCCGAAACTACGAAAACAAAACCAATCATTTTTCTTAAAGCCGGAACAACTAAAAGTGGTGCTAGAGCCGCAAACAGTCATACTGGGTCAATTGCAGGTTCATCAGACATTTACAAATCCCTATTTAAACAGACTGGTGTGATATCGGCAGATCAAATAGAACAATTTATTTATTTAGTTAAGGGAGCACAATATTTGTTACCCCTTCCTACAAATGGGCGCTTAAGAGCAGGAATTGTTAGCGGGGGAGGTGGGTTTATCGTTCACCTTACAGATCTTTGTGAAAAACACGGACTTAATGTTGTTGATTTAAGAACAGAGCCAAATGGTCCCAAACTTATAGAAGATATTTCAAAACATCTTCCGTTTTATTGGAGTCATAATAATCCTGTTGATCTGGTTGCTACTGGTGATCCTAAAGTTTATCGGACCGTTACCGAATTAATGTTAAATTCAGAATGCTTTGATGTAATAATTACAATGTCCTCTGCTACATTTTTTGATCGAATGAAACTCTTAAAACCCATAAATGAGTTTGGAAAAAGAATGGCTGAATTGATGAGGCTCCGGGCAAGTGATAGGCATGATAAAGCCCTACAAAGTGAAATGGAATTAAGCCAGAAATACCCCCATAAAAGGATTATCTATATTTCCTTTGGAACCAGCTTAGGGGGCCTCACTCTTGAAAGATATGATGAAAATAAAATCATGGTTTTTGGAGGAAATCCTGAAAACGCTGCAGTTGTTTTAAAAAAACTCTATAACTACCAAAAATTCATTAACTCCTAAACCAGATTACATAGCAATGTTCAACTTGTAAATCAACCAAATCTGTATATAATTAAAAAAAGAAGAAAATTGAGCAAATTGTTGAAATAAAGGGATATAAAAGTGTTAGTGAGTTTATAAAGGAAGCAATCGATGAGAAAATGAATTTTCAAAAAGTTGTTGATGATTTCATTAAAAAAAATCCTCCATTGGATAAAAATAAAATCAATATCCCAGATTTTATTCCAGATGGAAAATATTTAGGAATAGCGCGCAATGAAATAGTTGTAATAGGAGATACCTTAAAGGAAGTCATGAAAAAGTTATATTCTAAATTCCCTCAAGCCTTATCGGGTATTATAAGAAAAGGAATGGAAATGCCCCCTTTTGAAACTTTATACTCCTTTTTTTCTGTAGAAAATACTAAGTGCTATAATCAAGCAAGATTTGACAATAATTATTATCCATTATTAGAGATTTCGGTGGATATTAATGGAAATACAAAAAAGATACTGGGATTAATAGATACAGGAACTTCGATTATTGCTTTAGACAGGGAATTATTAAATGATCTCGATTTATCTCCAATCAGAAAGAGTGAGATCATCACAGCAAATAAGATCATTGAATTATCTATTTACAATACAAAATTCAGTTATAATGGGCATTCTTATAATCTAGATTTTGCTCTTACTGAGATGGCAGATTTATTCGGAATTAAAGCATTAATTGGTAAAAACTTCATTGATAGATTTAATTTATTATTATTAGGTAAAGAGAAATTATTATGTCTTCAACCTTTTGATAAGAATGATTAGAACTTCGAGAAATTAAGGTCCTTAAAATAAAGAATTTCTATGTAAATAAACTTAAAACATAAGTAATACGAATATTGCTAACTCATTATAAAATATTAGATTTCATAATCAAAAGATATTTAAAAATAAAAAGCGAGAGATTTTTTTGATAGATTTTAGTTTAAGTGAGGAGCAGAAGCGCATACTCATGATGGCAAGGGATTTTGCCAGTAGCGAAATAAAACCTGTATCAATTGAATTTGATAAAGAGGGTACTTATCCGGAGGAAATTCTAAAAAAAGCACATAAGTTAGGGCTAATGTACACAAATATTCCCAAGGAATATGGGGGGTCTGGATTTAGTTATTTAGAACATTATATTGTAACTGAAGCATTAAACTATGAGTGCCCATCCATCGCTCAGATGATTGGAATTTCACACTTGTCCATGGCGCCTATCCAAATTGGCGGAACAGAGGAGCAGAAGAAGAAGTTTATAGGGACCATGACTAAAAGTTATAGGAGCGGATGTTTTTGTCTCACCGAACCTGAGGCAGGTTCTGATGCAGCTTTAATGAGAACAGTAGCAGAAAAGAAAGGTAATGACTATATTATTAACGGAACAAAGCGTTTTATTACAAATGGAAAATATGCCGATTTGTTTTGTTTATTCGCAACTATTGATAGAAATCTTGGAACAAAAGGGATTTGCTGTTTTGCAGTGCCCAGAAGCATTCCAGGAATAGAAGTGGTTAAGGTGGAGGATAAAATGGGTCATCGAGCACTAAATGTTGCGGAATTGAAATTTGTGGATCTCGAGTTAAGTGAGGAAAACCTCATCGGACAAGAAGGGCAAGGCTTTAAGCTAGCCATGATGGCTCTTGATAGAGGAAGAGTGAATATAGCAGCATGTTGCACAGGCATTGCTCAAAAAGCATTGGATGAAGCAGTTGACTGGGCGAACTCGCGAGTACAATTTGGTCAACCTATAGGTCAATTCCAAGGAGTCCATTTTATGTTGGCCGACATGAATGCCCTTGTCATGGCATCGAGAGCAATGTACCTACAAGGAGCATGGATGCTAGATCAAGAAATAAGATGCACTACCGAAGCTGCATTAGCAAAATGCTTTGCATCCGATGCTGCCATGAAAGTTACGACAGATGCAGTCCAAATTTTAGCGGGATCAGGATATATGAAGGGTGCAATTGTTGAAAAACTTATGCGTGATGCCAAATTGACTCAGATTTATGAAGGTACTAATCAGATTAATCGATTGGTAGCAGGTCGCGGAATCTTAAGAAAGCCGAGTGTTTTATTTTAAAACTTAAAGTTATTAGGTTATTTAATAATAACATGGAAAAAAATAATAAAAAAAAAAGAATTGCAGATTTTAAGATTAAAGTCGATACAACAAAGTGGGGTATCATTGAAGTTTTAAAAATGATTTTTATGAAGGATTCTCCTAAAGATGCAGAAAGTTTAGTTGAGTCCTTTACTAAGAAATATGAAATTTTACTACAAGAACATGAGCAAGAAGATAAAACGGATCTCTCTCGATATTACCGACTAATAATGGAATTCAAACCTGCCTTAGCATCGATTGTGAAACCTGGAAAAAAGTTTGATGATATGTGTGATATAGCAGTCAATCAATTTAATGTTGCTTTAAATAGAATAAGGAGGCAAATCAATGATAATAAAGAGAGAAAACAGAAAAAAAAGGGCCCTATATTACCCGGAAGCAGCAAATCGATCGATTTGAGTTATTTTTGTACCATATGTGAACAAGAATTCGAAATTCCTTCTGATATAAAAACACAATTGCTGAATTCTTCTCAAAAAATGGAATTACCTAAACATCATGAAAAAGAGATGGAGATCAGGATTAAAAGACCCAAAAAAGAAGAATCTACACCGAAAAATGATAGTGATGATGATGATAAAATAGAAATATATCCTGCAGAGCTTTTAATGGGTCACTTAGATTCCACTAAGTCTAATGTTGAATATTTAAAAATATTAAGTGTTGGAATTGATGTTGGATCTTCTACTTCTCACCTCGTTTTCTC
>JAHLWT010000288.1 GCA_019057775.1 Promethearchaeota archaeon | reverse complement strand
GGATGCCTATGGCACAAAAACCCTAAGGGTCTTATTTCTGAGTTTTACCCCGTAGAATAATTTTTCCAACGGGGTGAATACCCATCGCAATCAAACACATTTACAAAATATTACGAGTCCATTGGATTTGTTATAAAACGAATTTTTCAATAAATTTGATAAGAGTATGCTGTTGAATCAATGAGACTCAAATTTCATGTACGAAGTACCTTGAAATTTGTAAGTCGAATTGATCCCGAAAAGACGGAGTCTTATTCGGGATCTCATCGGGTTATATTCCCCGCCTCTTGTGGCGATAAATATGTGAAATTATATTGAGATACCCCACTGCTTGTCGCTTGCGCCAAAGCTTGTGCCTCCGCTAAAGCTACGGCGACACGCGGACAGCGACGGAGCACGGCGGGGTAGTTCATTATATATGGAATACAACAACAAAGTCGTTATATAAACGTTAGCTGCAATTTGTGTAAAGAATTCTGAAAATAGAAATGATTAAAGAGTATCAAGTTATTTTGCAAGGTCACATAGACGATACATATTTGCATTAAAAAACACCTGTAAAGAAAAAATATCGCATTACCAAAATGAGTTATATAAACGGATTTGCATTAACAGAAGCCATAATGAATGGTGTACATCTTGACCAAGCTCAATTGATATCAACGGTTGATAGACAGAAAGTTTTGAATAAAATCTATAAAAACGAACCTAAATTACAAGATATTAGTAAATTTTATATTACCGATAATCCAATCGAGGAAGAAAATTGGTCAAAAATACCAAGAAAGGATAAGAAAAAAATATTGAAGCTAAATTCTAACCTGAAAAAAACAATTAATCTTGATAAGGTGATAATAGAGTTGACCAATTATAAAGCAAGATTTCACAATGTACCAACAATTTATAACTATTTAACTATTGCATATCATAATGCAAATAAAACAAAAGAATACTACGAGAGTCTAATTGAAACTGTTGAGAAATTCCCCGACTATTTATTTGGAAAAATCTCATTATCTGAGTATTATCTCAATACTGACGAATTTGCTAAAATCCCTCGTTTACTAGATAATAAATTTGAAATAACTCAACATTTCCCTTCTGGTACTGACATATTCCATATTTCAGCAGTAAGAGGATTTTACTGCATTACTGGAAGATATTTTGCAAAAGCTGGAAAAATTGAAATGGCGTACAAATCGTATTTTTTATTAAGTGACCTTGACAATAATCATCAAACGACAGAAATACTTGGACAAGAAATATTAAGCTATGAATTAAATATTTATAATAAGAGACTGAAGAAGCATATGAAGAAAAAATAATTTGACACAAGAGCAAAAAGAAGCTAACAAGCTGTCATAGAGCATTAAAACGCTCTATACAGTAAGACGTTAGCGGCATGCGTTCATTATCAACATATTAATAAATAATAATCACAGTATTAACCTTAAAACTATTTAATCATGAAAAAGTATGTATTGACATTATTAGCAATTATTTTATTGGCAGGAACTTCCTGTCAGGAACAAATCGACATTGAAAAAGAAAAGGAAGCTATTATGGCTGTACTCAAAGAGAGGGGAGATGCTATGATAGCAAATGATATGGAACGGCTATTTGCTATTCACGTTCAGGATAGTCTGGACACCAGACTTGATTATCCTTTAGGCGAAAATAATTATACCATTTATGCCGGATGGGATGATATCAAATCTTATTTTGAGAGTTGGGCTGAAATGGACAGAGCAGGTGAAGACCTTAGAAATTGGGAAGATAATGTGATTTTAAAAGTGATAGATGATTGTGCCTGGCTCATATGTGATAATCATTGGAGTTGGAAAATTGAAGGTGAACCAGGTGTACGGGATAATATTCAAATTACTTTCCTGGAAAAGATTGAAGGTGAATGGAAGATCTCATTTACTGCTTTTGTTACGAAGCCTGAGCCTGAAGAAGAAGAGGATGTTGATGATGAAGAAGAAATTGAGGAGGGCGAAGGAGAATCTGAAACAGAAGATACAGAATAGAAGATATTAACGCCAGCCGATAACAAACGTTTCGCGCCTCGATATACGCAAGACGGAGAGAAATGCATTTCATACAGTTCTTAAAACTTCTACCTTTGAAGTGGCAACATTTTGTGACCAGTTCAAACCTAAAATATGACTCAGGAAATTATTAAAGCAAATTACGAAACCTTAATTTTCAATTTTCGAGGATATAACGTAATGGTAGATACTGACCTGGCTTCTCTGTATGAGACAGACACAAAAGTATTGAAACAGCAAGTTAAAAGGAATATTGATAGATTTCCTAAAGATTTTATGTTTCAACTTGCTAAAGAAGAAAAGGAACAACTGGTCACAAATTGTGACCGGTTATCCAATTTAAAGCATTCAAGTGTTAATCCGATGGTTTTCACGGAACAAGGAGTTGCTATGCTATCCTCGGTATTGAGATCAAAAAAAGCAATTGCAATTAATATTGAAATAATGAGGGCATTTGCGAAATATCGCGCTATGTTAATTGAAAACCAAGATTTAAAACTAGAATTTAAAGCTTTAGACGATAAGATAAATAAAGTATTCAAATTCTTATTAGATAAAATTGACGCCCTACACCAGCAGAGATTATATGAAAAACCTCGAAGGAAAATTGGATATAAATAAAGAGAAATTCCGCCCAGCTTATAACAAGCCGGTCATACGCCAACCAATAATTGCAAGCGAAAAAAAACAGATTTAAAATTTGAGAGAATTTAGAAACATTAGTTCCTTGAGAAAAAATTAAAATAGAATTTATTTCCGGCCTTTGAAAATTTTGAGTAACAATACTTTCTGAAAATCTTGGTGTGGGCCTGTGCTAAGCAATCCACGAGCCCGACCCACCTTAATTGGATAAAATTCAATAAAAGTAAAAATGATTAAAAAGAAATCAGGACAATAGATTAGAACCAAAAGGGCGGCTTGGATTGCGGGGAAGATTGAAGAATTAGTATTGTCCATAATTTTCAGAAGCCTTTGCCATAGGCATCCCTTATGGGAGATTTTTTCGTTCTTTTTGCCACAGGCATCCCTTTGGGATTATCAAGAAAAAAGGACAAGAAAAACAGACAGATGGAACCGCCAGCAATTAACAGCACCTATAAGCCATGCCTGGAAGATAACCAAATCGAAACATCAGGAAAATTCACTAATTTTGGTAAGCATAGAAAACGAAATAAAATAAATCCTGCACAGCTCATAGCTGCCAAACGTTATGGGAAAACAGGCTAATAAATCATACAAATATGAAACAAAATCTCGCATTATTTCTTATCCTCTTTCTATTAGCAATTGATTCAATCCAAGCCCAAGAATGGCGGCACCTGTTCAATGGAAAGGACTTATCAGGCTGGGAACAAATAGGTCCTGGCGAATTTGTTATGGAAGACAGCGTTATGAAAACGGTTGGAGGAATGGGTATGATTCTGTATCCGGCTGAAAAATTTAGTGATGTTGTTATCAGGGTTGTTTACACAGTAAAAGATAATGACTGTAATTCAGGGGTGTTTATCAGGTTGCCTGAAAAACCAATAGATCCCTGGGCAGCTGTAAATACCGGATATGAAGTTCAGATAGACAATGGAACAAGGCATGTGGGTGGTGATTTCCATTGTACCGGGGTATTGTATTCCCTAACAAAAGCAATGGCTCATCCTCAAAAGAACCCGGGGGAATGGAATACAATGGAAATCACACTTGATGGTTCTAAAACCATTGTTCATCTTAACGGGATAAAGGTTACTGAGTATAACGAAGGAGATGAGGTGCCTCCTAAAGTGAGAGAATTTGAACCAGATAGAGGGCCAAGACCAGCATCAGGCTATATAGGATTACAAAATCACGATCCTGAATCCACTGCCTATTTCAAAGAAGTTGCGGTTAAGTCTTTAAAATAATTTTGAACGTGGCCTGCCTTCCCATAACAAGCCGGTATACTAAATGGTTCAATTTGCTGATTTAGAGGAAGATTCGGAATTCTATATATGAAGCATTTTGGCAAGGTTGTACAGTGGTAACTTCTCACCACTTCGCATACCGGTGAACCGTTATCGGCAAGTGTTCATTATCAACAAACTAATAAAAAATAATCACACTATTATCCCAAAAACTATTTAATCATGAAAAAGTATGTATTGACATTATTTGCTATTATTTTATTAGCAATTACTTCCTGTCAGGAAAAAATCGACATCGAAAAAGAAAAAGAAGCCATAATTGCTGTTATCGAAGAAGAAACAGATGCTTTTTTCGACAGCGATATTGACCGCCTTGGTGCTACCCATGTGCAGGATGAAACCAACATCAGGTTAACAGCCACAAAATCCGGTTATACTTATGAAGTTGGATGGGAAAAGGTTAAGTCATTTTTCCTGGATTATTTTGAAAATTTAGCTGAACCGGGAGATTTTTATGAGGTAAAATTCAATTACAAAATTAAAGTCTACAAGGAAAGTGCATGGGCTGTTTTTGATAATGATTATTATAATGGCGAAGGTGAGCTTCTAAGTACAAGCATACATTCTCAATTTCTGGAAAAGGTTAACGGGGAATGGAAACATGTAGGTTATACCTCAATTTATACCTCAACCTGGGAAGACGAAGGGGAAAATGAAACAGAAGAAACTGAGGAGGGCGAAGGAGAATCTGAAACAGAAGAAACAGAATAGAGGATTAAAACGCCAGCCAATAACAAACTGGTAAAGCATATTTGACGAAGGTACCCCTTTCCCGAAGGGACTCCCTACGGAGCGGGGGAAACGATGCTTTACCAGAGAGACCCTAAGGGTCTTATTTCTGAGTTTTACCCCGTAGGATAAATCAATAAATCCAACGGGGGGATTTACCCATGTACGTCAAACACATTTACAAAATATTATGAGTCCATTGGATCTGTTATAGTAATGATTATATTTATCTATGTAATTAAAAAACTGTTTCCGGTATATTTAAAATAAAGGAAATTCCTTTATCCAATCGTTAGCTTTCATTTAAAAAGAAAATGAGAATTATGAAGACAATTATTATTAATAGTTTAATGATTTTATCAATAATCCAA
>JAHLWT010000287.1 GCA_019057775.1 Promethearchaeota archaeon | reverse complement strand
CCGCCGATTTCATGCGTTCCCCGGTGAATTATTATTTTCATTGTTTTAAAACAAGCCTTTTCAGTTTTTACATTAATATACTTTCACACCATTGTTTTATGAGAAAAACATTATTATGCGTGGGTCGGATGGGATATTGTTCCATTTTCTTCTAATAGAAAAATAACTACATCTAACACTTTGGCTAATTGTTTTAATTTAGGCCTTTTACTTAATTCTTTCGCCTCGTTATATGCATTACAGCCCACTCTCAACAACACAGCCTTTCTTATTTTAATTTGCTTCGGTAACTCAAAGGAATTCAAGAATTTAACTTCGTTAAGTTGTTTATAATATGTCCATATTTCTAGTATAGCCCGCAATAAGGTTTCTTTATTACCAATATATTTCAGTTCAACGATATAAACGGATTTATTTGTGGAGGTAATCAAATCTATTTTTCCGGCATCATCCGAACGTTTTTCCTTTAACGGAACCTGATAATCTATAACCAGCCCTAACTTTTTTAATTTTTTACCTTTTAGCTGTATTGCAAAAATTTCTTCAGCTCTGTTTGTATCACCATTGTGCTGTCCGTCATGAGTATCAACATTATAATTGATCCGGTTAATTTGGTCGATTTTCTCTAACAATACTAATTTTTCTCCCTTCAACAATTCTCTGGAGATAACTTCAGTATAATATTCTTTACTATTTAAGGTTTTACCTTTCCAATTAACACAATTAGAATTATATAATTTCTTTGCATTTTTTAATTTGTCCTCGAGAACTTTAATTGTTTCTTCCTTTGAATATGTTTTATCCATCTTTTCTTTACCTCCTGATTTATCCTTTTTTCACCGTTTACCGATTTACCCTTTTCGTCTCATGAGAAAAAGAACAAAAAAACCGTCCTCTATTCTTTTTGAACAACCATCTCTCGATATATTTTTATTTTTTAATTATAAACTCATTGGATTTCTCCTTACCAATTTTACTATCAATTTCATCACTTATCTCCTTAAATAATCTTTCGTCGATTGGATATTCACAAGAACCTTCACCAAGAAAGACAATATCATAATAATGTCTAGGTGGGTTTAACCAATATTTGGAATGATTTTTAACTGGGTCTAAATAAAGAATTCCGAAATGATTCCTTAAAAAATCGCGGATATTTTTTCTTACAAATGGATCCTCATATCCTAATTCAATTGCAACAACAATGGGATCATCTCCAACAAAAGAATCAACACCTTCCTTTATCGCCATTTTCTTATCAACATCTACAAAAATTTTTATAACTTTATGTTGATTTTTTTTGCAAGAATTACAATTTTCATGAAAATGATGCCTAAAGGTCAGGCTTCCCTCTTGGCATTCAAATTTCCAATAAGGTTTATTTATGAAATGGGTTCCGATAGCAGAGGCAACAATTTTAAGATTTTTGATGCGATGAAGGATTAGAGACAGTGGTTTTGTATGATAACAATCACCAGTAAATTCATTTTGTAGTTCATCAAAGATACTCATATTTCCTCCTATATTTATTTATTAGTTAATGATAATATTTATGTTATTTTTATAAAAATGTAAAGTATTTTATTTTAAACCATTTCCTTTTATTTTTATTATTACTTTTTCTAAAATGTTAAGAAACTTATTAATTTCTTTTTCCGAATAAGGTTTATCGATAATCCATTTAGAAATTGAACCTGCATCTTGAAAATAACCAAAACTTTTTATCTGTGCCTTATAGAAATCAACTACCTCTTCCGAATTGTTAACTTTTTTAGTAATCATTTCATACCCGGTATAAATACTTTGTTTAAAAACGGATTTAGGGGGATATCCAAATAATAAAGTAACATTTTCATTATTTATCCCAGCATTTAACGAAAACCCCTTTGACCCCCATTTGCATATTAAACTATTATTCTTTCCAAAGCTGAATATTTTTTCAAATACTTTTTTCCCGTTAATATTTAACGAATTCATAAACTGTATTTCATTAATTTTGGGCAAAGAAGTAGTATTAATTTTTTCACGGATTAGTTCCTCTTCACCCACTATAAACTCCATAGAAATTATTTCTTCTTCATTTTTTGTTTTAAAATATTTAAAACTTGCACAATAAATATCTAATACTTTTTCTCTTAGAAATAAAGCTGTCTGTCGAACTTCTTTAGAAATTTCTTGAGCAACTATAATAAGTTTTGTAGATTTATTATATGAAACCTGCTCTTCTGTATTAGTTTTAAAATATTGTTGATGATATTCTTCCAATTTACTTTCTTCCCCAGAATATTTTTGAAAAATATCATTTAGTTGAGAATAATCCAATTTTTCAACAAATGAAGCATATTCTAATAGTTGGGCAACTGTCTCTCGAGGGGTTTTATCACGTTTTAATTCTATAACTACAGTATTTCCAAAATTATCAATACCTAATAAATCAATAGAGGTATTTAAATTTGTAGTAACCTGTCTCCCTATTATTAAAATTTTACTATCTTCAAAAAAATATTCAGGATTATTCTCTAACAAAACCTCTAAATCAAACTCCTGATGCAACTCTTTAAAATCATGTTTTTTATACAGAATCATTTTCCCATTTTTATCAATAGTAAATAGTCTCATATTTTTCACTCCTTAAGCTATTGGTTTATAAAAAGTTATCTTACTAATTTTATTGATTATTCATTTTTTAATTGTTATAAATACGCGATTGATAAATTTTAACTATTACTATATATGTTATGAATTAATGTGAAATCCCTTCTATTTCCTAAAGACATTGTTATTATTCTTCATTTAAGGTAATTATTTCATTAATTTATCTTTATCTTATTTACCTCCTGAGTAAAATATCAATTTTTTATTTCCATTGGCTCAAATATATAATCCCCCGTCTGCCCTTCTATCTTATGGCCATGTTTTTTCTTGTTATATAATATATCTTTAGGAACCCCTTCCGGGAATGCTTTACAGGTAAATCTTTTATCGTGTATAAAATATTTGCAATACAAACAATCGGATATCATTAACATTTTTATCAACTCCTAAAACCCTATAGGTTTTCACTAAAAGTTTTAGAATCTTGAATTGTTACAGTTTTCTCTGCTTTTCTTTTAAATAAATTTCTTTCACTATATCTTAAATGTAGCCTCAATGGCTGAGTGATCACTTAATAATTCTTCTCTAAAAGAATGAATATAACGACACGTATCCGGATTTAATGTTTTCGCGGCAAATATATGGTCGAAACGTCGTCTGGCAATAATCTTTCCTTTTCTTCGTAGTAACCAGCTGAACTCTTGTGCTTCATATCCATTTAGCAGCCGAAAGATATCATAAAGGTTAAATTCAGCCAACCCCTGAATAACACTTCGCTCCCCCGCATCCCATCGACCCTCTTTGTCAGAAAACCTGACTTGCCCATCCTTGAGAATGTCCTGTCCCCAAGTGATGACTTCACCGGACATAGTCTCAGCTTGTGGTGAATTGAAATCGCCACATAAAATTCTGGGATAATTATAAGATGGTTTTGCAAGAAATTTAAAAATCCCCTCGAACGTATCTATTTTCATCCAATCATGGGAAGCACCTGGTGGTATATGTGCAACGTGAAATTCAAAATCAACATTCGGAGAATGAATCAATGCGGATACTAATCTTTCATGCCACGGAATTTTAAGTGAATGTTGATCTACAGGTTCTAGCGGCCATCGAGAAGCAACAAGAATTCCATACCGGCGGGGTCCTGTAAATTCGCCATTATCACTATTTAAATTAAAAGATAAAATAGTGCATGTATATCTTGCCTTTTTAAGTCCCTCCACCCATAATGGCAATGTTCTGCTTGTAACTTCCTGAAGGCCAATGACATCAGGTTCCCTGGAAATTAAAGCATCCAGTTGAAGTTGTTGCTTGCGAACTCGGTTTGCCACATTCCATGAAATAATATTCATTTTTCCCCTTTCAAAAGAAGTAAAAATGTAATATTCATTCCACTGATACCGGAGTGTCAAATTTTAAGACAATGTTCAGCCCCTACATTTTTCAAAATGGATATTGAAAAATGCTTTAAATTTTATATTATTTTAATGAACTCATCGATTAGTTTATTAAAATCTCGATATAAATTAAAATCTACAGGATTTGGACATAATATTATAGAATTTTCGCGAACTTCGAAAATACCGTTTTCATTATATGCCATGAATTTATTTGATAATTCTTCATCGGCACCTTTTTCTAAACGAATTTCGTAATATGGATAGTTTGTATCAGACTTATACCAATTAATTGCAATACGTATGGTGCACTGTTTTTGCCCTATTTTCCCGAATATGTTAGCATTTAAAAAAGGATATTCAGACCAATATTTTGTACTTATCTTCTTTTTTGTTATGTCAGGTTTAAATTTCCCCCATTCTTTTCTGGTAGTAAGAATACTTTGTAATTCACTTTCTATCTTTTTACCAAAAAGTACCATAAGTCTTGAAGCTTCTTTATATCGCTTTACGCCTTCTTTTATAAATTGTTTTAGCTCTTTATCCATTTACCAGCCCTTCTTTCAGTATGATTATATTATTTTCTATTTGCAATACATCACTACTCTTATACTCATTTTTAAAATAAAGTAGTTTTTGTTCAATAGCTCCGAGAAAAGAATAAGCCCAAACCTTCCAGAATAATGGTTCATTAGAAATTAAAATACTTTTTCTCAAAATAATTGCCACATCATTCCATGTTAAATACTGTATAGGATATTTTTTTCTATTATCTATATTGACCCAATTTTCAATTTGTGACTCTAAGATAATAATAAAATCGTACCATTTGTTTTTAGGGATATTATAATAGCTTCTCATTACCTCTGCTGTATCATATGTTTTAGTAAGATTTTCATCTCCAATTTTTATTTCAATATGTAAATAGATACCGTTATTCCATTTTATAATAATATCTGCACGACGCCCCTTATATGAAACTTCTCTGCCAATATAGCTCGGTCGAGAATAATCATTCTCAGTAGTATTTTCTATACGAAATAGATGATATGAAAAGTATCCCGTCTGCGATTCTGCTATTAAATGGATAAGCCAGTCCGACCAATCCTCTTCACGAGTCAACCTTAAAGGTCGGAAAT
>JAHLWT010000286.1 GCA_019057775.1 Promethearchaeota archaeon | reverse complement strand
GGTTAGAAAAATCCTTAAATTTTAGTAATTTTGGTAGAAAATCCATTTATTTTTGGATATATACAGATGATTTTTTAATAAACTTAGAAATTAATTACTCCTAAGATAAGATACTTCTTAAAAAATGCTCAAGTGAAAGATATTAATTTTGAAGAAGAACTCAACTATTTAAGAAAATACTTAACTATTTGAGAAAGATTTTTACTAGCTATATATTGCTTCATGCTTTGAAACGAGTTACTTTCTAAAAAGTTAAATTATATTCAATTTTAAAAAAGAGAAATGAATGATGTGGAAGGAAGAATGGGAGTAAAAGTAAAATCAATAACTTATACTGTTACTTTAGAATATGGGAAACCAGATGCGTATAATGCATATTTGAAAGATTATATCTATGAAATCGGGATTCGGTTGGATCGATTTTGGAAATATTATCCTGTTTGACGAATTTATAGATAATTTAATTTTTTCCAGATTTCAAACCTTTGCCATTTGAATATCGACAATTTTCTCAAGAACCCCACTGATTAATACTTCTTTAGAGTTATTGAAAGTGGTAAATCCAGAAATACCAAGTCTTTTAACTATCTTATTTTTAACTTGAAAAATCACCGTACTCTGGGAAATCCCAATTTTTTGACAAACCCATTTAAGTATTGGTAAATTATTATGAATGGATATAAGACTTAAAGCAGCCACAGTTCCAGCAATTACGCTATCGGTGGTATTCTTTAAAAGCTCCCATAATTTCTGCAAAATTCTGTTTGCGTTTTCAAAAAATTGTGAGCTTAAATGAAAGTGCTTTTCAACTTCATGTATTTTGCCTAAAATCAACTGCTTCCGATCCCGATTTACGTATTCGGGAAATACAGTAATCTTTTTTAATGTTTGAAAACACTCATGCTTAGTCATACCTGAAAGTCTTGATAAAAGAGAAAACGATATATCGAATCCTCTTGCTCTAAGAAAGGAATAAACAAACACAGGCATTAATTTATTCGGATTTTTAAAACTTGATGAATGTGGTAATGCTTCTAATACACCGAAAAAGATTTTTATAGCTCCCAGTTTCAATTTTTCGGTCTCCTTTGCAGAGTTTGTGTGCAATTCATTAGCAAATTTATAATACCATCTTTCGAACTTTAATAGAGTCTCTTCCTTTGTAAAAGGTTTTTTGCATACCCTGATTGAGATTCTCAAGTCTTCTTTTCCTTCTTCAATTAAAATCCTCTTAACAAAAAAAAGTGGAAGACCAGTTATCTTCTTTATTTCTTCTATTCCTTTACCACTCTTTCTTAATTTAAGTATAATAGCTACCTCTTCTTGGCACCATCCTTTTCTATATTTTTCATACTGATTGAAAGATAGATATTTAAGATATTCATTGCCAAGTTCCTCCTTTAATATTCTTTGAATATGAAATAAAGAGATCTTAGTACAATTACGGATCGCTCTTAGAGTGTTACCATCCTTCCTTAAATCTACAATCCTTTTTATCTCTTGCTCTGAAAACTTACTTTTAGAACATCTTTGACTGTAGTTATCATACCATTCTCCAAGTTCCTCTTTTAAAATGGACATAACATCCGACACACGAGTATCTGTGCCCTCAGCAATAGCAGATATTGTGGATCCTGACTTTCGTAACTTTACAATTTTTGCTCTAATTTGGGGATCTATTTCTAACATTGGGATTAAATATTGTTGGTGATATTTAAATAAAAAACCTTGTTAAAATTCTTAAAATTTAGCTACTGACTTTATCTTCTATATAAAACGTAAAAAAATGGTGATAAAAATAAGTATTGGAAGGAAAAATAAATTTTACTAAATTTTGAAATATTCACAATCTATCTACAGAAAGACGATTGTTTAATAAACTCAGAAATTCATTTAATAATCAAACATTAGAAGGTGAAAAAATGTGGGAGAACAAGATACACAAAAAGAGAAATTTCAAAAAAAGGTTAGGCTATTTACTGTGTTGATGGATGATATATCAAAAGAAATTGAAGTCATTTGTGAAAAGAATAAGGAAGATGAGTATAAAGATTCATTAATAGAGATGATACAAGCTTTAGATAGGTCTCAGCAAACGGTAAAAAAGGCGTATAACTTATTCCTTAGCAAGGCCTTCGCAAAAAACTAAAATTCGAATATCTCAAATCAAAAAAACTTAAATTAGGATTCATTGTTTAAACTTCCTTGAATCAATTATTCTTTTTTGCAAATCATAATTTGAGCATATGAGTCATTCCCAAATGGATGCTTGGCATGTGTTCCATATTTTTGGAGTATTTTGAAACCATTATAATGCATTAAACTGTCTAATTCTTGAGGAAAGATCATTCGACAGTGAACAAACTTTATTAATTCATTATTTCCAATTTTAAACTTATATTTTAAATGATTGATCTGAGTAGCTATTTCATAAGAATTACTTTCGTAAATCTCACAAATCTTATCGCTGTCTGGATCTGAAAAACTTGTGTACATACGGATTTCAGATGGGTCCTTAATTAAAACTCTTAATAAAGGATTAAAAGTATCTATTATGAATACACCTTCCTCTGAAAGATGATTTTTGACTGATTTAAGACAATTTTCAATATCTACCCTTGTAAGCAAGTGTGAAAACGTGTTTAGAGCAATAAAAATGAGATCAAAAGTCTTTTTCAGCTTAAAGTTAGTCATATCTCCTTTAATCCACGTTATCTTAAGTTCTTCATTTTCAGTTTTATTTTTTGCTTGTTCAATCAATCTCACTTCTAATTCAAGACCTGAGATCGAAAAACCCGCTCTTGCAATAGGAATCGTTAGCCGACCTGTTCCTGATCCTAACTCTAAGATTTCTCCGCCATAAAGTTTGGCAACCTCAAGATAAAAATTCAAATCATGAAATTGATCCAGGCTGTTCACAATCGCATCGTAATAACGACCATCGAAATAAAAGGAATTTTCATTTGCCATACCAATAGCAAAGAACCAATCAATTATAAAGCTTCCTAAGTTTTAAGGAACTTTTGCTCGGTAATGATCTTCTTTAATTTCTGTCTTATTATCTTATAAGATTCATAAAGATAAAAATTATTATCTTGTGAATTCATAGGGATAATATGCCTCTCTTTATTGAATAACTCAGATCGATCAACACCAATTCGAAATAAAATTGGATTACCAGGATCTATTTTTTTTAACTCATCCTCTAAAGAGTCATACTTCGCATCGGAGATTTCCGGTTGCTCGTTATAATAAAGCTCTCGGTGACGCTGAATTTCGCTTTCGAGAAATAAAATTCTCTTTTTTGGTTTCCGTTGTCTTTCGGTCATACATTCCACCTTTAACAAATGCAACAAATAAAGTGGTAAATAAAGTATTGCATAGGTTTTATTTAAAAAAATTGACTCAATTAGTTTTTAAATCTAGTGTTTTAAAAAAAAATATATTTTTGAGGAGAGATTTTCATGAAGGCTAATGCTCCTAAACAATTTCAATCAACTATGGGGGAGCTTAAGAGAAAAATCGGTGAGAGGAAGCTTTTTCAGGGAAGACAACTTCAATGTATATGTTCTGGCACGGACTTTAAAAACTCTAACAGAAAATTTAAAATTTTAGGGAAACGTGATTATGCTAAATTTGGATTTAGAACGAGATTATTCATCGTTTACTGTGATCTGATCTTAAAGTTTAAAAGTAAGAAATACAGATTACTATTTAAAATATAATTTTTATTTAAATCGTTTTAAATCATTATTGGAGGAATAAAAAAATGGCTAAAAAAAACGCTGTCGAAACTCTTTTTGTTAAAAGCAAAGTTCGAGAATATATTAAAGGCAAGGATTGCAACACAAGTGGGGCCGTACTTGATGGTTCTGCACTTAATAATGCGATCATTGATATTCTCGATAAAGCAATAGCAAGAACTAAGGCTAATAATCGGAAAACCGTCCAAGAGAAAGATTTATAATCTCAAGGATAAATTTCATCTTATTTTTTTAAAATATTTCTAATATTTTAGGATACTTTTCAAATGAATTAATAAAACAATGGAATGAGATTTTTCGAATAATGTTATCAATTCTCTTTTTAATATATTTATTTGTTGGAGCTCATTCTGGGCTATTTTTTGTTTTTTTTTAGGAATTAATTTTCACCATATTTATTAATTTACTTCCTGACTTAGTTTTCACTAATTTTCATCGTAAGGAATAAGTTATATGTATTTCTAATAATTTGCTGTGCTTTATCTAAAGATCGGAGCATTTCTAACAATTCATCAAGAAATTCTCTCTCCTTTCCCTCTTGAAAAATAATAGTAAAATCTTCTGATAAATCTTGCATAAGGGAATTAAAGAGCTTGATTTTTCGCTTTAGCCTTTCGGTTTTTTTCATATTCACTAAAGATTTTCCCTTTTATAACATTTAATGATACTCTTTTATTTAAATTCATGCATCAAGTAAGTTTAATTGCGCCTGTCGAAAAAAAGTCTTTTTACACCGCATAAATTCATAAATATTCGATCGGCTTATTGTTATTTAGACAAAATTCGCTATCAATTGGCTGATTTCAAAAAAACGATAATCATTCTTTTTGTCTATCCTTCCATTTCTTTAATTGAGATGAGGGAATTGGTTTACTCCTTCCCTTATCATCAATATACATGTATCTTCTAAAAGCTCTAATTACGGGCTTATCTCTATAATATCCGATAGTATTTTTATCCAAAAACTTTATACTCAATTTTAAAAACAAAAAAGTAATAACGTGTGAGGAAGGATGGGGGTAAAAGTAAAATCAATAGTATATAATGTAACCTTCGAATATGGGAAACCAGATGCATATAATGCATATTTGAAAGATTATACCTGTGAAATTGGGATTCGGTTAGATCGATTTTGGAAATATTATCCTGATTTTGACGAATTTATTGATAAATTAATTTTCTATCAATTAGTAGAGCGTATCTGCCTTGAGGTAGGATTAATGAAAGTTACACCTGAATATCCTTGTAGTACTAAAAAATATCCGATGGAAATTCCTGCTCTTATCATGTTAGACCGAATAGAACAGATCTTTGAAAATGTTCCGATTGGTTATAAACTTAGAAGGTTTCTGAAAAAGTATTTTAACCTAAGTTTT
>JAHLWT010000285.1 GCA_019057775.1 Promethearchaeota archaeon | reverse complement strand
GCCTCCTTAACCAGTCTTTCGATTTCCTCAAACCTTCCTTCTGATATCAGGGTGGTTTTAACCATCCAACTGCCACCACATGCAAAGACATATTTATTTGCAAGGTATTCTTTCAGATTATTCAGGTTTATCCCTCCGGTTGGCATAAATTTTACATTAATATAAGGGGCAGCCATGGCATTAAGGTACAATAAGCCGCCTGAAGCTTCGGCAGGAAAGAATTTGAGATACCTTAATCCCCGTTCCAAAGCCTGTTCAATTTCTGAGGGCGTATTAATTCCGGGGATTATGGTAATTTTATTCTCAATGCAATAGTCTACAATCCGGGGATTAAACCCTGGCGAGACTAAAAACTGAGCACCTGCATTCATTGCCGATTTGACCTGGTCGATAGTAAGGATCGTTCCTGCCCCAAGCAAGATATCAGGAAAGTTTTTTCTAACTATTTTAATTACATCTTCAGCAGCATCCGTGCGGTAGGTTATTTCAATTGCCTGCAGGCCACCTTTTATAAGAGCCTCTCCAAGTGGAACAGTGGCATTTGAATTTTCAATTTTAATTACGGGAATAATCTTGAGTTTAGTTAATTTTTCAATGATTGGATTCATTTTCCGTTGATTTTAAAAGTTTTTTTCCTACTTTTCGTCACAGTACTTTTAATTGTGTCTCACGCAGAGTAAAAATACTAAAACAATTTTAATACAATTAATTATTATGATGATGGAAAATAAAAAAAACATTTCAGTTAGTCCGGCTGGAGAAGAGTTTGCTTTGCCACCGGAGCAGGATTATCAGAAAGAATATGAACGTGTTAAAAATTTAGTAGAACTTGCACGTAAAGACAAAAAGGAAATTGTTGTTGTTATGGGGATTGGCTTTGTCGGAGCAGTTATGGCTGCAATTGTTGCTGATACAGAAGACGAAAATGGTTCCTCAACCAAGTTTGTTATTGGTTGTCAAAGGCCCAGTACCAGGAGCTACTGGAAGATACCACTGCTCAATCGTGGAGTTGCGCCTGTAAAGGCAGAAGATCCCGAGGTTGATGAGATGATTAAGCGTACAGTGCTCAAGAAGGAAACCCTGGTCGCAACATTTAACAGTGACTGCCTGAACCTGGCAGATTGTGTTGTTGTTGATGTTCAATGCGATTATATTAAATCCGACCTTGGCAATATGCGGACAGGCGAAGCTGATATGGCTGCGCTTGAAGCTACTCTGAAAACCATTGGTCAGAAGATACCACCTGACTGCCTCGTTTTAATCGAAACGACTGTAGCACCGGGAACCACAGAATTTATTGCCTGGCCAATCCTGAAAAAAGCATTTGCCCAACGTGGTTTAGATGCCATACCAATCCTTGCACATAGTTTTGAACGTGTTATGCCGGGCAAGGAATACGTATCGAGCATTCGGGATTTTTGGAGAGTATGTGCCGGATGTGATCAGGTGGCGCAGGAACGTGTAGAAAAGTTTTTAAAAGAAGTGCTGAATACACGTGATTTTCCTCTAACGGTAATGGATCGTCCGATTGAATCAGAAACCACTAAGATTGTTGAGAATTCCTATCGTGCTACAATATTGGCTTTTCTGAATGAATGGAGCCTGTTTTCGGAAAAGAATGGTGTAGACCTGGTAAAAGTTATTAAAGTCATAAAAGTTCGACCAACCCATAGCAATATTATTTTCCCCGGCCCAGGTATTGGAGGCTACTGCCTTCCAAAAGATGGCGGTTTGGGCTATTGGGCTTATAAGCATATTCTTGGCTTTGAAGATGGTGATACCATGTTTAAAATTACTCCTACAGCAATTGACATAAATGATACACGTGGTTTGCATGTTGCTCAGCTTACCCGTGATGCATTGCGTAATATGGCAAGACATATTGCCGGTGCAGATGTTCTTATATGTGGGGCAAGCTACAGGCAAGATGTTGGTGATACACGATATAGTGGCAGTGAGCTGGTTGTTAGCAAGCTAACTGAAATGGGTGCTGAAATGAGGATACATGATCCTTATGTTGAGCATTGGTACGAACTGGAAGAACAGGATGTTTATCCTGCTCCGGGCCATTCATGGAAACGGTTTTTCAGAAACCAGGATATGCTGAAAAATATCACCGTTCTGAAAGATCTGGATAAAGCCCTGGGAGGAGTTGAAGCCGTTATTTTTGCTGTTCCGCATAAAGAATACATGGATCTGTCGCCTGAAGAAGTTGTGAAATCATCCGGTTCTCCGATTGTGGTAATCGATTGTTTTGGGATACTTACAGATGACAAGATCTATCGTTACTTTGAATTGGGTTGCGAAGTAAAGGCTATGGGACGCGGACATATTCAAAGAATTAAAAGAGAAGTGCTGGGCAGGTGATATGATTTTTGTTGCGGTGACGACGAGATTACGGTTCGCCATTTGGCGAACCGTGGACTCTATTGGGGATATTCATCAACCCAAACACCAATTGCTCCGCAATTGATACTTTCTTTTCCTGCACACTTTTGAATGTAAACATTCATCGTGTGCCGAAAAAGAAAACACCGCCCTTTAATCAGGACGGTGTTTGGGTTGTTGCGGTGACGACGAGACTGCCTCCCTTCGGTCGGCGGACTCAGGGGGGCACTTTGCACCAGACAAAAACCGCTAGCTTCGCCACCGATTTTTTATTTCCCAATCATGCTTATGCAAACAAGTTTGCAACGCATTCAGGAAAATAAAAAACCCCACATGACTGCGGGGTTTTTGTCTGGTGCGGTGACGACGAGACTCGAACTCGCGACCTCCGGCGTGACAGGCCGGCATTCTAACCAAACTGAACTACGTCACCATTTTCTTTAGCGTTGCAAAAGTAACTGTTTTTTTCTTATTGAGAAACTTAAAAAAGCTTTTTTTGTAGAACGACTCACCGGGTCTTTTTTTTAGTCCGCTAAGCGGATTTTTATTGAATTTTTCTGCACGAATAACCTTGAAAATCCTTTTACTATAGGATCACGAATATCCAGAGCATTAATACTGACAAGTGGACAGAAACCCAAACTATCCGTTTTATTTAGATATGCCTTTAAAGGATAACAAAAAGGCATAAGTGCCAAAATTCTCTGCTCACTCCTTATTCGTCGGACCGCTCCACCCCACATCCGGCAAAGCAGTAAGACGATTTTCCGCTCTCCACCCCACAATCTGTATATTAATAGCCTTCTTTAAGTTTTTTAGGGCTTCTTCAACCAAGATCTGATTTTCTTAGCCGGATATTTTCAAAATATGTAACTATTTTCCTTATCAGATCATAATAAAGGGTCACAAATAAAATTAAAGAAGTTATCCAGATAACGATTATATTAAACCAAAATGTATCGATAATCCTATTTCCAATTATCTTCACTGGTGCATAGAAGTGGGCTCTTCCATAATTTGATGTGGGTTCCATATAAATTGGTCTGAATTTCCTGATCAAGCGGTTATTAATTTCAACGATCTTGTAAATCTCCTTTTTCTTCAGTACCAGATCTTCCAGGCTGACATTATGATAATCACTTTTTAATTTTAAAGTTTCTTCTCTTCCTAATTGATCACTAAGCTCTTCATTCTTTTTCTCCTTTTCCGATACTGCCTGCAATTTTTTCTTACGATAATAGGTTTTTAGTTGCTCTAAATAATTTTTAGTTTCTACAGCTATTGATTTACTAAATGAATTTATGTTCAACTTATCCGGATTTTCAAAAGGGAAAGGGGTTGAGGCTCTCAATATCCGGATCTGTTCTTTTAGTAATTTCAGGTTTTGAATGGTTTGCTCTTGATTTTTTTTAGTGTTGATATATATTTCCGATTCAGTTAATTTGTTTTGGAGACTCGGAATTAGAAAAGAAGCATAATAATCCGAATTGCTTATTTCCTGGTCAAATGCAAAAAAGAGCTTTTGATAATTATTGTTTTTAAATTGTTCCACAGCCAGAGCTTCATATGCCCACCGTGATGTCATCAGGTCGCCAATAACAGGAACAAATTCATATGAAGTGAGGTTTTTATGCAGCTTATCGAACTTTACTATCACCCCGCTGAATAATAACTGCGGAATCAAAAAGAAAGGGATTATTATGTAAATGTTAGTTACAGAATTAAATCCGGATGAGATATTTAATCCCAGCAAATTTGCGAAACAGGAGGTAGTAAAAAGAACCAGCCAGTAACTTAATGTCATCCCTTTTATGCCTAATATTGTATTTCCGATAATAACATATGATATTGTTTGAATTGCCGATAACATAAACATTATTAATATTTTCGAATTCAAATAACTAAGCCGGCTTAGGTTTAAAAATGACTCCCTATGCAGTATCTTTCTGTCTTTGATAATTTCTTCTGAACTGATTATCAGGCCAAGGAACAGGGATACCACAACACTCATGAACAAATATGCCGGCAGGTTTTCGTTGTTTCTAAATACATACTCATCCGGATTGCCCTGTATCCCACTGATATATTTGGTGAAATAAGCAAATATAAAGGCCAGTAAAGGTGCTTCCAGAAGGATTATGAGGATGTATTGCTTATTCGTCAGTTTGGATAATAAATCCCGGATGAAAAATATCTTTAACTGTTTAAATAATCCTGGAATACTATAATAATTTTCCGGAAGTTTTTCTTTAAGCAACTCAATTTGACGTTTCAGGTTAAAGTTTTTTTGAAACAACCTAAACCATTCTTTTGGTGTGACTTTTCTGGTACGTGTTAATTTCCCGTGTTCATTAACGACTTTTGCTTCAATAATCTGTAATACATGGTCTGGATTAACATTCCCACATTTTATGCATTGACATTCATCTGGATTTGCATGATTGCTCATGGTTTTAAAATAAACTATTGCCTCTGTTGGGTTCCCATAGTAAATCTGATATCCACCTTTATCTAGGATTATGATTTTATCAAACATCTTATATAAATCGGAAGACGGTTGATGAATATTTACAATCACCAGTTTCCCTTTGCACGCTTGTTCTTTCAGTAAATTCAATACCATCTCTGAATCCACTGACGATAAGCCTGAAGTAGGTTCATCAACAAACAGAACAGATGGTTCACGGATCAATTCAAGCGAAATATTAACTCTTTTACGCTGCCCTCCACTGATAATTTTACTTAATGGTTTACCAACCTTCAGATCTTTT
>JAHLWT010000284.1 GCA_019057775.1 Promethearchaeota archaeon | reverse complement strand
GATAGCCGGGTCAACCAAACAACTACCCACCGCCATCAACTCAACTACCTCTTGATCCAAGAGATAGCGAGCCATATCAAAATCATGAATCATCATATCCAAAAAGATCCCACCTGATACCTTAATATAACTAATCGGGGGTGGTTCGGGATCTCTACTGGTTATTCGTACCAGGTGAGGAGTACCGATTGTGCCTTTTGCCACCAGGTCTTTTGCCTTTTTAAAGCTGGGGTCAAATCGGCGATTAAATCCCACCTGTAGTTTTACTCCTGCTTTTTTAACTGCAGTTATAGCTTGGTCAATTTTGCCAAGATCTAAAGCAATAGGTTTTTCACAAAATATATGTTTACCTGCCTGGGCTGCTTCGGAAATTATTTGAGCATGGGTATCAGTAGATGAACAGATTACTACTGCATCAATATCCTTATTTTCTAATAAAACTCGATAATCTTTTTCAGCGATAGGTATTTCTAATTGAGCAGCTACTTCCCTGGCGCTCTTTTCAAATATATCAGCAACTGCTAACACTTTTGTCCCAGGAACCTGATATTTTAAATTGCGAGCATGTAATCTTCCGATTCTGCCAACACCGATTACTCCTATATTAACTTTTTCCATAATTTATATTTCCTTTCTTATTATTTTCTAATCAATAAATAAATAATTACTCAGGTAATACAATATTCTAAACCCTATTTATCAAAAATCTGTGTAATCTCTTTGTTAATCTGAGTAATCATTTATAATGTATTTTTTTATAAATTAATTGACTGAACCCACTCATATAGTTTTTTGTAAGTAAAATCTTGGCTTTTAACAAAAAATTCAAAACCTACAAACTCTGAATAAACTTTTGAAAGTTCTTTAAGGATAAATTTGAAGTCAAGTTCTCCGGTCCAGGGCTCACATCTGTAAGGCACATTTGCTACATGAATATATCCTATGAATTGGTGATATTTTTGTAGGGTTTCTAAGATATTTCCTTCCATAATCTGCATATGGTATATATCGTAAAGTATTTTAAGATGCTCGGAATTTATTGATTGAATTAATTTAAGAGTTTTTTGGAAATTATCTAAATAATAATTTTTATGGTCTTTTACAGTGTTTAGTGGTTCAATTACTAACATAATGTCTCTCTTTTTAGCAACCTCAACAAGAACTCTAAGATTATCATATAAGCGAAGTAATTTTTTTTCACTGCTTAGTAAATCAGTTTTTACACTTCCATCGTTCTCTAATACATCTGACAGTAACATGATGCGTTTACATTTTAATTTCTTTGCTACATCTATGGAAACATTTACTTCTTGAATAACCTTTTTTTTATTGTCCAGGGTTAAAGATGATACTCTGTTTCCGCTAAAATTTGTAATTTTCAAACCACTATTTATAATTAGCTCAAGACCTTTATCTCTCCAGTCCCAGAACTCAATAAAGTTAAATCCTGCTTGTTTTATCTTTTGTAATTTTTCTTTTAAATCATCTTTAGGGTATATAGAATCGACACATAATGAAAATTTCATTTTAAATCTTCTTTAATTAAATTAAAATATCTCTATTCTAAACATTTATATCAAACTCAAGCAGGTCTTTTTCCAGTTCTTATAATCTCTATAATATCTTCTGCTGAAATTTCATCCTTATTAAAATCTCCTAATTTTTCTCCATGTTCTAAAATAGCAAACCTATCAGCTACTGAATAGACATGATAGATATTATGAGTAATAAAAATAACCGACAGACCTCTTTCTTTCGCGCTAGTTACATAATCAAGAACTTTATGGGATTCCTTAATGGAAAGAGCTGCAGTTGGCTCATCAAGAACAAGAAGTTTGGCTCCAAAGTAAATTGCTCTTCCTATGGATACCGCTTGTCTTTCTCCCCCAGAAAGAATTGAAACTTCTTCATCTACGTCGCGAACTTTTATCCCTACATTTTTTAAAGCTCTTTCGCTAATCTCATCAATTTTCTTTTTATCCAAAAAATTACAAAAACCAGCAAATTTTTTTGTAGGCTCTCGACCTAAAAAAAAGTTTCTTGAAATTGACAATAAATCAATAAGAGCAAGATTCTGGTATACTGTTTCAATTCCCATATCCCTTGCTTTTTTAGGGGAATCAATGTTTTCTTTTTTACCTTCAAAATATATTTCTCCTCTATCCGGCGGACATACTCCGGTCAAAATTTTAATAAGAGTCGATTTACCTGCACCATTATCTCCTACAAGCCCAACTACTTCTTGGCGTTTTACATTAAAGTCAACGTCTTTTAAGGCTTCTACGATACCAAAACATTTGTTTATACCAACCATTTTAACCAAAAAATTATTTTCTATCATTTTATTGACCACCTCTTTAACTTGGTGTTAATAATTGCCGCCGAAATTAAAATAATACCAATAAATGCTTGATACCAATATGCAGGAGCACCTGACATAATTAAACCTGAACGGACCATACCCATTAAAAGAACTCCAAATAGGGTACCGATAAGATTACCATACCCTCCACTCATCAAAGTTCCCCCAACAACTACTGCAGCAATTGCTTCTAACTCCAGTCCCGTTCCTCTCAGAGGATCAACCGAATAAAATCGAGCAAATTGAATACAACCAGCCAAGCCAGCAAGCATAGCCGAAATAATAAAGTTAGTAATTTTTACTCGATTAACTAAAACCCCCAAGACCCTTGCCGCTTCCTTATTACCTCCTGTAGCATAAGTAGCATTTCCATAGGGAGTCTTAATTAGAATTAAATTTAGGGAAAAAATTATTATAAAGAACCATAATGCCGAGGTCCGAAATCCTCCATAAAACTGACCATTAAGAGCATACAAAAAGGACGAAGAACCCCAATAGCGAACCGCAAATCCACCAGTAACTGCTAATAGTATCCCCCTCCAAAACATCAAAGCTCCCAAAGTTGCAATAAAGGAAGGTATATTAAGCTTCACGGTAATAATTCCATTGACTAAACCTATAAAAAAAGCTGCACTTAAAGCCAATAATAGACCAATAAATAACGGAATACCAGCATTAGCAGCAAGAGCGAGAATCATCGCTGAAAGTCCAAAAGTTGAACCAACAGAAAGATCAAATTCTCCAGTAATCATAAGAAAGGTAATTCCTGTTGCAACGATTCCTAATTCTGAAGCCACAGCTAAAATGCCTCCAAGAGATTCAATAGTTAAAAAACGTGTAGCAGTAAAAGAAAACACAATAAAAACTATAATTAACCCAGCCAATGCTCCAAATTCTGGGTGGCGTCGAAATTGCAAGGCAACCACAGAGCCAAATGACGACTTATTATTTTTCATCCATTACCTCCCCTTTTCAAAAATTCAAAGTATATAGTATATATCCTGACAGGAAGATAATTAAGTACTTCCTGTCAGGAATCGTTATTTAAATAGTTATGTTATTTTTTACCAAAATTTTTGTTCTACTAATTTTTCAACACTTGCTACATTTGAAGCGTCAATAAATCCAGGACCGGTCAGTACATCATTAGCAGGGAGGAATTTGTATTTGTTAAAAAGGTAAAGAAATTGCATTGGTAAATATCCTTGCAGATATTGTTGCTGTGAAATAGTAAATAAAGTTGTTCCTTCTTTTATTGAATGTACAACTTCATCTGACACATCAAAAGCGCCATGGATTACTTTTCCATCCAAACCCTGTTCTTTTAAGAAAGTAATTACATATGCACTATCTATGGAACCTAGACTAAAAATGGCATCAATATCAGGATATTTTGCAAAATATCCTTTTAGAATTTCAATTGCTTGAGTCGGGTCTAAATAAGTAGCTAACTTTTCTGCAGGTACTCCATTTGCTGTCATTACTTCAATAAAACCTTTAGCTCTATATTCCAAACCCATATGTCCAATCTCATGAATAGTTACAACTGCCCGTTCTGGTTTACGAACTGCTAAAATTCTCTGAGCTGCTTCCTTGCCGGATAGATATTCATCTCCACCTACATAGAATAGGTAAGGAATTCTTTCTGCTTCAGGGCGAGGATCAGGTACATTGATAGCGATTACAGGAATGCCTGCTGCAATAGCTTTCCGAAGAGGGGCATCAAGGGCAGCGGGATCAGTAATAGTAACTGCTATTCCATCTGGTTTAGTGGCAATTGCGCTATTTAACATATTAACAAGTTCTTCCACTGAATATTTAGCCGGACCAGCATAAATAGCATTTATTGTATCATCTGTCCCTTTAGTAATTGCTTCAGCTCCTTCTTTCATACCTTTCATTACTACGCCCCAGAAAGGATCACCTGGGCCACCGTGAGATACAACATAAAAATTGAATGTTTTCGCTTCCACAACACTTCCAAAAAGAAGTGCAGTTAGACATACAAATACAAACATTAAAACTAAGCGAGATTTTAAAGTACCTTTCATTATTTTTTACCTCCAAAAAATTTTTAAATTTCTAAAAAATATCCAAGAAAAATTTTCTCCTTATGTCTCACCTCCTCTTGTTAGTTCCCTGTTATTTAAAGGACAGTCTCTTTTTTCAGGGTATGGCTACAGGGAGTTTTTTGATTTTTCAAGAAGCTTAATTTTGGTAATTCTTGCAATAAAGTAATTTCTTTTATACCACTTAATAATTCAAATAATGTCTTAATAAGTTAATTTCTAATGTTAGTCTGGGCAATTTTAGATATTAAATGCGAACGATTGCATAATAATAATTTAAATCCTATAAAATTCTTTTCTTTGATTTATTTTGATTGAATCACTTCTTTTGATTTCTAATTTTCGAGTATTTGTGTTTAATTTTATTCATTAATTACTTGCTGAGTTCATTAACAAAAATTCAAAATAGTGATAAAAATAAGAAAGTATTTTCAGTGAAATTTTATAATTATAAAAATATTATTATAATTATGCATTCGATTGCAGGTAATTTTATTTTACAATAAGGCAATCCCTCTTGTCAAAGGTTTTTGAAACATTTTTAAAATATACAATATTAATAATATATGGAATCACAGATCTTCACATTTGACATACTATAATTTCTTAAAATATGATTTGTCTTAAGAAGTTATAATAAATGTGAAGACCGCCCCTGCCCTTTTTTCTATATCAACAAATCAAGGATAGCATCATTTGTACAATCTTTGACGAACTGCATCATACAGAATTATCCC
>JAHLWT010000283.1 GCA_019057775.1 Promethearchaeota archaeon | reverse complement strand
TAATGAAAAAAAGGGCTAATTTATAATTGATCCTACTTTTGTAAAATTAGCCTAATTTTCATTTATAATTGGATAAATTATTCAGGAAAAATATTTAAAAGCCTAAGAAGTTTAAAGCGCAATCTTTGGATATTAATAGAGATAGCATGTTTAGTATTTATAATATTTGACTATTTCGAAATAATTATAATTCCCTGATTCTTTTTTTATTTTTTTTTTATTTTATTTACATTACCTCAAAATATTTCTAATGAACTATACAATGAGATATTTCTACAATTGAATTACAATTGTTTTCTAAGTAAATAAGTATCTACAACACTTAACCATAATATTTAATATTTAAAGTAGTCAATTATAAATTTAAAATTACTAGGATAATTTTTTTTGCCAGTTTCTTATCCAAATTCGCAGAATTAATGCGGCTTCAAGTAATTATAATAGTGAGAAATAGAATTATTGAAAACCCTACATAAAATCGTAATAAAAAGTGTATTTTCATTAACACATAAATATTAAAAACAACTAAATATAATAATTAAAATATAAACTTCAAATAAAATGTGCGAAAAAAAATGAGAATTTCAGTCGAAGATTCACGAACAGGAAAATTAATTAAATTGGACGTTAAAAATCATCATCAGGTTGAGAGGATTGTAGATATTATCATCAAACATATGGGTATTATCAGCGCTGAACAACGTTCTTATTCATTAGTTCTCCAAGATAAGGAACTTCCAAGTTCTATTACAATTGAGGATGCCATCCATAAGTTTGGTTTGAAAGAAAACGATAAATTAGTGTTGTGGGCGAAAGTTATAGGTGGTTCTTAATTAAAAAGGAGTTATAGACATCGAATTTAATCGCTAATGATTAAAACATCGTCGTCGTCATCTTCATCACCCTCTTCTTCAAAATCTTCTTCCATGATTCCTAGTTCTTCTTTAATCTCATTCATTGTTTTCTTTTTGAAGTATTCCGCAGCATCTAAACATATTGGATAATTTAAAGGATCATCAGGATTTGGATTTTGTATTAAAGACATAAGAGCTTTAACAGTAGTCTCTAAATCAGAAAGACGGGACCATTTTTTTAAAACATTTAAACAAATATATCCTGTACCTGGATTCGCTGAAGAAGGATCAACGGGATGAATATTTGGGTGAAAAATATTGGAGATCCATGAAAAATCAATACCTCCCGGATACGGGAAACTACGATTGAGCTTTAAAAAAACCTTATGAGTTCGTTGTGGTACTAACTTTCCTTTTACTCGAATATATCCTAAAGACCTTAAATTTACTTTGAATTGAACACTATGATTATCTCTAAATACTGAATCTTGATCCAATACTTTAAGATTTTTTATGTTCTGGAGCTCATTTTCAAGTCTGTCATTCCAAATTTCAAAGGGAAGCTCTGGCAACTCTTATCCACCTCAAATATATTTTTACCCTTTTAAGTTATTATTATATTTGGTTTTATATTTATTACTTTTTGTGTTAATTATTTTTGAATTTTACAACTTGGTAACTATTTAATTGTGTTTTTATTTTACATATTTTTTTCATATGAACACGTCCAACATTTAGGATCCTTTGACTTTTTAACTACTTTAAACATATTTAATAACCCGTTATAATTCATCTGCTCACCTATTAAAGGTCTACCAATATTCGGATTCCACACTCCATGTTCTTTAAAATAGTCAAGTCCTAATACAAATTTCAGTACTTGTTGCGATTGCAGTCCTCCGATAATCGAAGTCGTTGTTATGATCGTAGCTATTTTAGGTACCGTCTCACCTTCTGAAGATTCGATCTCTTCACCTGTACACGAAAATTTCTTCCACATTAAATCTAAATCTGTACTCGAGACACTACATTGTAAACAAGCAGAGTCTTCTTCTCCGGAATAAACCGCTTGAACGCTCCCAAAGAATTGTTCTATCCCTGAGTCAATAAAGGGAACATCATTATAGTATGAATAATTATTTGCTTCTAATCGAGCTTCTATGTTATCTAGGCAAGAACATACAACATCAGCTTTTTTATAAAGAGTTTTATCGATATCTTTTAAGTCCTTTTTTATACTAATAATTTCCGTATCTGGGCTTAGTTCTTCACAAGCATTTTTAATAGCATCAACTTTATAATCCTTATTTAATGCGCTTTGATTGTTAAATAAGATACATCGATTTAAATTAGATACATTTATGAAATCATAATCAATTAGAATGATTTTTCCAATCCCAGTTAATACCAAATTTTTAACAACCTCATTACCAGTAGCTCCTGCTCCAACAATTAAAACTGTTGCATCTGATATTTTCTTCTGTTCCCAACCAAGGATTCGTTTCTGGCGATCGAACTTATCTGAATCTATCGTATCAACCCCAAAGACGGTGTAATCATCTTGATTATTTTCTTTATTTGCCATTTTTCAATATTTTAGGGATCCATTCATTAACTTGTTCTTTTAACCGCATAACTAATTGGTTTATACCCCTTCTCTGAACTTTCTTCTAACGTATAAAATCCAAGCTCGTCTCGAATGGGATCTACAACCAATGCTACTTGGTATGATTCTGGAAAAAAATATTTTTGAGTTTTTAAATCTGTATTTGATAAAAAACAACCGAAGCCGGGATGAGAATGCCACCATCCAACTACTCTAAGGGATGATTTCTCTGTCTTTCTTTTCAATCTTTGAAATTTACTCTCATACATGCCAGCAGCGCCCTCTATTTGGGCAGTCGAATATTCTTCACTGTGAATTGCTCCTAAAAGAAAAAGTAAATCCTCGATTTTAACATAAAGTTTATCATCCCATTTCAATATGCTTCCAATCAAATATCCAAAAATTTCCTTTTTAAAACTTTTACAATACTGGACGATCTTTTTTAGAGTATCTTCATTGATATACACCGGAAATACATAATTCTCTTCTATTGTCATATTTTTAATTCCCTATAAATTTGTAAGATTTCATATTTTAAAATATGTTTATCTCTTTTCAAATTTCTCAATGATCGAAATTTCTAGCATTCTTTTAATTATTGTATAAATATTTTCTCGGGAATCTTTCTGAGTTGCTGAAAATCCGAATGTCGTTAATCCAAATGACTCACTAATTTTATGTGGATCAAAAGAAGAGTTTATTGAATCTTGAAAATTAGCAAGAATATAAAAATCTGCTTTCTTTACCTGATCTTTTAAACGATTGTATGAGGCCATTGTTCTACTTAAATTACCTGCTCCTGAATTTGTCACAATACAGATAATATTTACTGTTCTTAGTAGCGAACTATAATCCTTGGCACTCTCAACCAAGTTTTGAAAATTAATTTCTCTTATAGTGACTTGAGTAATTCCTTTTAAATCAGTTAAATTAACAGCCTTTTCTAAAGTTTCGTTCATGTCGTTGTCTAATTCTAAAATAGTTTCTCCTGGAAATAAATTCATGATCGTGGACTTTCCAACCCCGACTTCACCAACTAATAAGATCTTAGGTGGCACATAAATCTGGTCCAATGCGAAGTCATCAAAATCCTCAATTTTAATTGAATTTCCTCCTGATTTTCCTAATTTAGTTTGTTGTTTATAATATTCCTCTTTTAATAAATTTAATTTACTTCTTATTTCCTCTTCTGGATCTTTAATATCACTGGCAATTATGAACAAATTATCTTGTTCATCTTGTGAATACATATAATAAAAATTTGCAAAATTTAAGGATCTTATGGGTTCTCCAACTACTTTTATTCCAATATGATTAATTGAAGTTAAAAACTTAATTGTTTCTTTATCTTGGTGATTTGTCCCAAAAAATGTCTTAGAATAGACTAAATCGCCTTTTGCTCCAATTATAAATATTTTCGATATCATATTAGATTTCTAATTACTCTCATCTAAAAATAGAAAATATATAATATTAACTTTTGCGAATCTACACTCTTAAAATTAAATATTATACACATAATCTATTTTCCACTTTGACTTTTTTATTTTAGGTTTGTTTGTTTTTTATCTTTTCAGTAATCGATATCTGTAGCATTTTACTGATTATCGAATACATTTTTTCTTTTGCAGATTCATGGATTGCAGAAAATCCAAAAGTTTTTACATCAAAAAACTCTTCTACCTTTTCTGGTTCATACGAGGTTTTTGTTAGATCCTGAAAATTCGCGATAATATAATAATCAGCTTTCTTTACTTTCTGTACTAATTGTGAAGATAACCTTTTAGTTCGACCTAGATTACTAGCGCCTGAATTAGTAACGATGCAAATAATGTCGAATGAGTCTAAAATGGATCTATAAATTTTGGAATTATCTATTAAATCTTTTAAATCCATTTCTCTTAAAATAACTTCATTCATTCTTTTAATACTTGGTAAAGGAACTAGTTTTTGTATGATTTCATTCATATCATCATCTAATTCTAAAATAGTTTCTCCAGGAAATAGATTTATTATCGTGCTTTTCCCAACACCATCCTCGCCAACCAGTAATATTTTAGGGGGTAGAAATATATTCTCTTCAACAAACTCGTCGAAGGGTTCAAATTTTTTAACATCACAACTCCAATTTATTAAATCATCATAATAACGCCCGAGAAACTCATTTTTTAACAAATCTAATTTCTCTCGTGCTTCTTCTTCAGAATCGTCGATATCAGTAACGATTATGAACATACATAACTTTTCATCATCATTAGTATAAATAAAATTGAAATTTCTGAAATTTAATGATTCTATTTCTCCGCCGCCAATCTCCTTTGCAATACTACTGATTGCTGTGAGGAATCCACTAACTAAATCATTATCAATGGATTCATCTCCAAAAAAAGTTTTTGAGTAACAGAGAACGCCACTAGACATTATTATTAGAATTTTAGATATCATAGTTGAATTCTTAAATATTCAATTACTAATTAATTTAATAATAGATTGGTTGATTATTTAAAATAATTGTATGATACTTATACATATAACCTAAATAAAAAATTGTGAGACAATTTGAATAACAAAGAAGAACATTCAGAATCAAATGATCATGAACCTACTATAATAGGAACAGAAGACCAAACAATAGAAGAACAAAAACCTCCTAATGATAAAATTATTCATTATAAAATTGTCAATGATAACACTAACTCTTAAAATAATGGATAAGCATAGAACATCTGACTAATTTTAAATAAAAGGTTAGGTTTAGCTTCCCTTTTTTAA
>JAHLWT010000282.1 GCA_019057775.1 Promethearchaeota archaeon | reverse complement strand
TTAAAATGGACAAAAATGAAATTTCAAGACGGTATTTTTTAGAGAAAGCTTCAATTGGAACCGCCTCTGTAATGGCAGCTGGAGCCATACCGGCATTTGGATTCAATAGCAAGAAAACAGATAAGCTAGCAATTCATGGCGGCCAACCTGTCAGGACCAAAGGCTGGCCTGAATGGCCAATCTGGAATAAAGATGCTGAAGAGGAAATTTTATCCGTACTGCGCAGTGGAAACTGGTACAGGTTTCGAGGTACCAAGGTGGCAGAATTTGAAAAGAAATATGCTGAACTCATGGGAGCCAGGCGCTGTCTTGCCACTGCAAGCGGTACGACTGCCCTGCTGGTAGCCCTACACGTCCTTGGAATAGACGCGGGTGATGAGGTGCTGGTTTCACCATACACCTTTATTGCTTCGTATAACGTGATTTTTCTCAGCAAAGCTCTGCCGGTTTTTGTCGATACCGACCAGGAAACATTTAGTTTGAATCCTGCTAAAATCGAAGAAAGAATCACCGAGAGAACAAAGGCCATACTTCCTGTTCATATTCTTGGTTTACCATGCGATATGGATAAAATTAATATTATTGCTAAAAAACATAATCTGAAAGTGATCGAAGATGCTTGTCAAGCCTGGCTTGCAGAATATCGAGGTAAAAAATGCGGGACACTCGGAGACCTCGGCTGTTTTAGTTTCCAGAACTCTAAACACCTTCCTGCCGGAGAAGGCGGTGCAGTAATCGGGAATGATGATGAGATAATGGACAGGTGTTTCTCTCACCACAATTGTGGCCGGCCTTATGGAAGTGTAAAGGCTACCAGTAATTATCCGGTACTTGGCAGTAACCGAAGAATGCAGGAATTTCAGGCTGTCATTTTGATGTCCCAGATGAAACGGCTGAAAAAAGATGCCGACATACGCCTGGAAAACGCACAGTATTTGACATTAAAAATCAAAGATATCCCCGGAATTTTTCCTTACAAACTGTGTGAAGGAGCGACAAGGTCTGCGTATCATCTTTATCCATTCAGATATAAAAAAGAGTACTTTAACAATATTCCCAGGGAAAAATTCCTCAATGCCCTGAGAGCGGAAGGCATTCCTTGTTCCGGAGGATATGGCCCGCAAAATAAAGACGGCTTAATTGAAGTAGCTTTAAATTCAAAAGGTTACAAACGGCTCTTTTCAAAAGACAGATTGAAAAAATACCGTGAAGAAAATCACCTTCCCAACAATGACCAACTTTGTAGAGAAGCAGTGTTGTTTCCACAAAATATGCTTCTCGGGACCAAAAGTGATATGGATGATATTACGGATGCGATAGTGAAATTTTATGAGAACAGAGACAAGTTGATATAACACCCCCAATTGGAATAACTCTCGCAGGGTATAGTATCAGAAAAGCAAATATTAAAGTCTAAAACACTTAATATTTTGCATTATGCAAATTGAGACTTTTGAAACAAAAGAAGAACTGGGAGCTAAAGCCGGAGTTGATGGTGGTGAGGAAATATTAAAAACTATAGATGAAAAAGGATTTGCCCATATTATTCTGGCAACGGGAGCAAGCCAATTCGAGACGTTAACCCACCTTGTTCATGTCAGGAATATTGATTGGTCGAAAGTGGTAATGTTTCATTTGGATGAATATGTTGGACTACCCGATACCCATAAGGCAAGTTTCAGGAAATACCTGAAAGAACGATTTGTAAATAAGATTGGGATACTCAAAGATGTCTTTTTTATCGACGGCGATAAGCCTGATCCTTATTTAGAATGCCGCCGCTTAAACGAAATTATTTCAAACTTTCCGATCGATATTGCTTTTGTCGGGATTGGTGAAAATGGTCACCTGGCGTTTAACGATCCCCCGGCGGACTTCGAAGTTGAAGACCCATACCTGGTTGTTGATCTGGATGAAAAATGCAGAAAACAACAATTGGGAGAAGGATGGTTTAGCTCTCTTGAAGAGGTTCCTGCCATGGCCATCAGCATGTCAATAAAACAAATTATGAAATCAAAACGGATCATCTGTACGGTGCCGGATCAAAGGAAGGCTGAAGCGGTGAAAAATTGCCTGGAAAATGAAGTTACCAATTTATTTCCAGCATCTATATTACAGAAACATCCGAATTGCACGATTTATCTCGACCGGGAATCTTCCTCGTTGCTTTCGGCATCGTAATATTTACATGATGTCAGGTGTTTCCACCTGACATTGAATACTGGAGGGATTAAAATCTTTCCATATCATTAACTGTCGGATGGAAACATCCGACAGCATCGTATAATGAAATGACTAAAAAGAAATGACTAACCAGCCTTCACTAAGTTTCAACAGGCAAAGAATGAATTAAAATGAAAAGAAATGATCAGAAAAGAAACAATGACGGCACGAGAACGTGTTCTGAAAGCTATTAATCATGAAATTCCTGATCGTGTCCCCATAGATCTTGGTGGTTTTCAAACGGGGATACACAAAAATGCGTACGATGAATTACTTATTCATCTGGGCATAAACGACGAAATAACAATACTCGATCCTGTACAACAACTTGCCAAACCATGCGAAGAAGTTTTGCAACGATTCAAAGTTGACACTCGCTATATTTGTGCACATGCACCCGATAGTTTCAAAGGCGGTATTGAACAAAATACCCGCGATGGTAAACTATGGCATGATCTTAAGGATGAATTTGGTGTCGTATGGTCCATGCCTGATGATCAAAAACTTTTCATGGACATTTCATATCACCCTCTTGCAGACGCTTCAATTGAAGATCTTTATGATTATCCCTGGCCTAAAGGTAACGACCCGACACGGTTTACAGGAGTTCGCCAGGAGGCTCTTGAATTACGGATGAATACACCGTATGCTATATCAACTGGTATAACAGGAGTCGTTTATGAAATTTGTTGGTATATGCGAGGCCTGGAACGATGGTTCATGGATATGATTGAAAATCCATCTTTTTGTGAAGCTCTGCTCGATCAGATATTGAAATTCTGGCTGGATTACTTTAATAAGTTTTTACCTGAAGTGGAGGATCTTATTGACGTGATAATGATTGGCGATGACCTCGGCGGTCAATTAGGACCACTTTTTTCACCAATATTTTACCGCAAAGTAGTAAAGCCAAGACAAAAGAAACTGGTGCAACATATTAAATCTCTGACCTCAACGAAAATTTGGTATCACACTTGTGGTTCAATCGCAGAATATATTCCCGACCTTCTTGATAATGGTATCGATATTCTTAATCCTGTTCAAATCAGTGCAGATAATATGAACCCAAAAGTACTTAAGGAAAAGTATGGCAAAAAGCTGGTTTTCTGGGGTGGTGGTATTGACGCCCAGCATATTTTGCCTTTTGCTAAACCGGACGAAATTATTGAGCAAGTGAAAAGAAACCTTGAAATATTTAAACCAGACGGTGGATACGTCTTTAATAACGTTCATAATATACAATCTGGTGTTCCTCCGGAAAATATTGTGGCTTTATTTGATGCTGGTTATGAATTTGGATTTTATGATTAATAACTGTTGTTACACTAACATTCGACCCGCCAAGTGTCGGGCAGGCAGGCTCAGGGTGACCTTCAACTAGCTAGGGAATAACCGCACAGCGCATAAAACTACTTAAATAGAATACGTCTATAAAGTCCGAAAGTTTAAATAAATATTAAAAATCACAAATGACAAGCACCAAAATACAAATAAATCTCAATTACCAAAATCTCAATATTCAAAGCTGTTTCGGTCATTTGATAATTGATATTTGGAATTTATTTGTTATTTGTTTTTTGTCCCGATAGCTATCGGGATTGTTATTTATTTATAAACGAAATATAGAGTTTATAGACAGGCTCTAAATATATCAATCATGAAAAACTTAATCTATCTTACATTTATTCTGTTAGTATTATGCAATAGTTGTACCTCAAGGCACAAAGACATTGACGACAACACATTGAAAAAAAGCTATATAAAACCGTTTTCTGAAAATCCCGGATATTGGGAACATAAAGGACAGCCGGTACTTTTACTGGGGGGATCGAAAAACGATAATCTCTTTCAATCGCAAAATTTGAAAGAACATTTAGATGAATTACATGAAGTCGGCGGAAATTATATCCGTAATACAATGAGTTCCAGGGACTCAGGAGATATCTGGCCTTATTTCAGACAACAAGACGGAAAATATGATCTGGATAAATGGGGGCAGGAATACTGGCAAAGATTTGAAAATCTATTAAAATTAACCGATGAAAGGGATATTATTGTCCAACTGGAAATCTGGGACAGGTTTGATTACTCAAGAGACAATTGGAAAGAGAACCCATGGAACCCTGAAAATAATGTTAATTATACTGTAGAAGAAACAGGATTAGAAACAGAATACCCAAAACATCCTGCCTCAGATTTACAACCTTTCTTTCACTCTATCCCGGGAATGCCGATGTATAATAAAAATCTTGATATTATAAGATCATATCAGGAAAGATTTATTGACAGGCTATTATCATATTCATTAGACTATGGCAATGTTTTATATTGTATGGACAATGAAACAAGTACTCCGCCGGAATGGGGGAAGTACTGGATAAGATACATAGAAAATATAGCTGATGAAAAAGACATACAAATTTACTTAACAGATATGTTTGACCTGTTTTTCAGACCGCAAGAATGCCGTGCATGCCAACAGGTATTAAAACAGGCTGATGTTTATACTTTCATTGATATTTCACAAATCAACAGCCGGAATTTCAATCAGGCACATTGGGATACCCTGCAATGGATATTAAAAGAAAGGAATAAATTCCCTTTACGGCCTGTTAATAATACCAAGATATATGGCGGAGAGAATTCAAGCTGGGGTTCCGGTTCCAATGAAGATGGCGTTGAACGGTTTTGCCGTAATATTATTGGTGGATGTGCCTCAGTGCGCCATCACAGGCCACTGCATGGCAATGGTTTAAATGATAAATCAAAAGCCACAATTAAAGCTGTGAGAAAAATAGAGACTGTTATAAACTTATGGGAAGTTAAACCAAGAATGGACCTCCTGTCTGACAGGGAACCGGACGAGGCATATCTTTCGGCAAAAGAGGGAGAAAAATATGTGATCTATTTTACTGACGGAGGTACTGTCAAGTTGGATTTGAGGCAATACGAAAAATCCTTTATTATTAAATGGATCAGTGTTAATAGTGGGGAATGGGGTAGCGAATCAACTTTCAAAGGCGGCAATTATCAGGAAATAA
>JAHLWT010000281.1 GCA_019057775.1 Promethearchaeota archaeon | reverse complement strand
CATATCCTGTCAGATCACTCTAACTTAATCTGTCCAATCACAGGGGTGCAGTCCAAAATTAACTCGCAGCAAAGACATAGTTCCAGCATACAAGTATGCTTTGAATAGAAAGGATGGAAAATCCACTTTGTTAATAGAAGTAGCAGATTTATATTCTAATCCGTAGAAGGGAAGATAAGATGAGAATATTGGTTACCGGAGGAGCCGGATATATTGGGTCTATATTAGTTCCTCAACTACTTAAGAAAGGGAATGAAGTAATAGTTATAGATAACTTTATGTACAATCAGGTTTCATTATTAGATTGTTGTCATGATGAAAAATTAACTGTTGTTCGTGGAGATGCAAGAGATAAAAAACTTGGTTCTAAATATTTGAAAAATGTGAATGCAATTTTCCCACTTGCTTGTTTAACAGGAGCGCCATTATGTGAGAAAGATCCTATCACCGCAAAAACTATTAATTTTGATGCTGTGAAAATGTTATTAGAGTTGCGGAGCAAAGAACAGATAATTGTTTTTCCTACTACAAATAGCGGATATGGAATAGGCCAAAAGGGAATTTACTGCACTGAAGAAACACCTCTGAATCCTATATCCTTATATGGTCGATTAAAAGTGGATATAGAAAAGCTTATTTTAAAGGCTGGGAATGCTATTACCCTGCGGCTTGCAACAGTGTTTGGGGTGAGTCCACGTATGCGTTTGGATCTTATGGTCAATGATTTTGTATATCGTGCATTAAGAGATCGTTCCCTTACATTATTTGAAGCTCATTTTAAGAGAAATTTTGTATATGTTGGTGATGTAGCTAGAGTGTTTATTCATTGTATAGAAAATTTTGATGATATGAAAAATGAACCTTATAATGTAGGTTTAAGTACCGCAAACCTATCCAAGTGGGAGCTGTGTGAAGAAATCAAGAAACAAATCCCAGAATTTTGGTTTACAGAATACAAAGGGGAAGACTGGGCAAACGACCCAGACAAAAGAGATTATATCGTGAGCAATGAAAAGATTGAATCTACAGGCTTTAAGCCTGATTATTCATTACAGCAGGGCATTGCAGAATTGATAAAGGGATATCAGATAATAAGGAGAAATAATTTCTCAAATACTTATTAGGGGAGGATAAGAGTATGGGAGGAGAAATAAGCGAAGAAAAGATAAACTCTCTGAAAAGAAAGGCAAATTACATTCGTAAGCAAATCTTGGATATGTGTGTTAGAGCAGGCACTGGTCACGTTACTTCATCGTTTTCTTGCACCGAATTGCTGGTTGCTCTCTATTATGGAGAGGTGCTTCGATACGACGCGTCTAATCCAAAATGGGATGAGCGAGACAGATTTATTTTGAGCAAGGGCCAATCGAGCGTTATTCTATATCCTATACTGGCAGATCTTGGATTTTTCCCCAAAGAAGAATTAAACAGATTCAATCAAGAGGATGGAATTTTTGGAGTACATTTACAACATGATGTTCCTGGAGCAGAGATTACTGCTGGTTCGTTAGGTCATGGCTTCGGTATAGCGACTGGCATGGCTTTGGCTGCAAAGATGAACAAGAAACAGTATTTTGTATTTACACTTCTAGGCGATGGTGAGTGTCATGAAGGTTCGATATGGGAAACTACTATGTTTGCTAGTCATCATCGGTTGAACAATTTGATAGCGATAATAGATAGAAACTGGCTTTGTGCTACAGAGTTCACTGAAAATTGCGTCAGATTGAATCCTCTCGACAAAAAGTGGATATCTTTTGGATGGGATGTGGCAAGTATCAATGGACATTCATTCAAGGAGATTTTTGATGCCGTTGATGGTTTCAGATTTAATAAGAGAAACGGACCGCTTGTGATTATTGCCGATACAGTAAAAGGAAAGGGCGTTTCTTTCTTGGAAAATCAGATTCTTTGGCATGGAATAGCTCCCCAGGGAGAACAAGCGGCACAAGCAAAAAAAGAGCTAAATAGTGGAGTAGGTAATTGAGATGGACACAATGCGAGATGCATTTTTTGACAAGTTGTATGAAATCGCGAAGGAAGATAGAGAGGTCATACTTGTTTGTGCCGATATGGGCGCCCCAAGTCTTGACAAATTCAGAAGAGACTTGAGTAGTCAGTTCATAAATATCGGAATCGCCGAGCAAAATATGATTACTGTCTCTTCTGGATTAGCATTGAGTGGCAAGAATGTTTTTGCATATGCTATCATGCCTTTCGTTACATTACGTTGTTATGAACAAATAAAGATAGATATGTGTGCTATGAATGTGCCGATAACTACCATAGGAGTTGGCGCTGGGTTCAGTTATGATGATTCTGGACCGACGCACCACGCCACTGAAGATATTGCAATAATGAGAATCTTGCCAAATATTACCATATTAAATGTTACTGATACTGTTATGGCTTCGGCTTGTGCTGAGATAGCATACAACTTCAAAGCCCCTCTATATGTCAGAATGGACAGAGAGCCACTTCCAATAATTTATAGTCAAGATGAGGATTTTTCAGATGGTGTAACTTGTTTGAGGGAAGGTAAGGATTTGTGTATTGTTTCGACTGGGAATATGACTTACAAAGCGTTAGAAGTTGGGGACATACTTAAAAAGCATTCTATTGATACTGGAGTTGTAGATCTATATAGGTTAAAACCCGTTAATATTGAGATGTTACTAAAGTGTATTAAGCAATCAGAAAAGATAGTAACGCTAGAAGAGCATCTCATCAATGGTGGGCTTGGTAGTATTATTGCTGAAGTCTTAGCTGACAATAATGTAACTACACCATCAAAACGCATTGCAATTCCTGATAAATATTGTTATACATACGGCGGCAGAGAAAGCATACAAAAAACTGTCGGTTTAGATACTGATGGAGTGGTAAGAACAATTTTGAAATTGTTTAGTTTGGAAAGGAGATGAATTGATGGCACAGAAGTTAGATCTTCTGTTAGTCAATCCTAATGCAAAAAAGAAAGTTTACGGTTCTTTGGGTTCTTCCTTATCAGGGATAGAGCCGCCTATATGGTGTGGGTTAACAGCAGCATTTATGCGTAAGCATGGTTATTCTGTAAAAATAATAGATGCTGAAGCGGGAAACATGTCTCAAGAAGAGACAGCAGGAAATATTGCCAAGGAAAACCCATTATTAGTGGATATTGTAGTGATGGGAATAACTCCTTCTGCATCTTCAACGCCTAAAATGGTAGCAGTAAGAGAAATCATTACAGCATCAAAAGAGAAATCTCCACATATCAAAATACTTCTTAGTGGGCTTCATCCATCAGCACTTCCTGAAAGAACTCTCAGGGAAGAAGATGTAGATTTTATTTGCCAAGGAGAAGGTTTTTATACTATCTTGCAACTTTTGGAGGTACTAAAGTTAGATAGAGAGTCGAGTGATTGCAAAATCCCCGGTCTTTGGTATATCCAAAATGGTAAGGCAATATCAAACCATCCGGCACCACTTGTTAATCCTGATGAGCTACCTTTTGCTGCCTGGGACCTTCTGCCCATGGGTAAGTATAGAGCTCACAATTGGCACTGTTTTAATCATATTGACCAGAGGAAGTCTTATGCAGTTATTTACACAAGTTTGGGATGTCCCTTCAAATGCACATATTGTAATATTCATACATTATATGGTGGTCCAAGTATTCGCTTTCGCAGTCCTGAAAAAGTAGTAGAGGAGATAGACTTCCTTGTAAGGAATTATGAAATAAGGAATCTTAAAATTCTTGATGAGTTATTTGTTCTCAGGGAAGACCACGTTATGCGTATTTGTGATCTCATTATTCAGGGTGGCTATGATCTGAACATATGGGCTTATGCAAGGGTTGATACAGTTAACCGGAATGTGCTTAAAAAAATGAAACAGGCGGGAATTAATTGGATTTGCTTCGGATTTGAATCTGCTAGCCAGAAGGTTCGTAAAGGCGTTACTAAAAAAAACGAAGATGATGCAGTAAAAAAAGCTATCGATATGACGCGGGTGGCGGGTATTTATATTCTCGCAAATTTCATGTTTGGTTTGCCTGACGATGACTTTGAAACCATGCAAGAAACTTTAGATATGGCAAAGAAGTTTAATTTTGAATATGTAAACTTTTATACAGTCATGGCTTACCCGGGTTCTCAGTTATATGAAGATGCAGCAAAACAAGGTATTAAGTTACCAGAAACATGGTTGGGATATTCACAATACTCTGAAGAAACATTACCTTTATCAACTAAATATCTCTCAGCAGCAGATGTCCTACGTTTTCGGGACAATGCCTTTAAAGAATATTACAAGAATCCAAAGTATTTAGAAATGATTAAAGAAAAGTTTGGTCCTAAGGCTGTAGAACACATTGAGGAGATGCTTAAACATGAAATTCACCGAAAGTTCGTCTGAAATAAACTTCTGAAGAGGATTTATATGATCATAAGTAGGACACCATTTCGAATATCTTTTTTCGGCGGGGGAACAGATTATCCGGTGTGGTATAATGAGTATGGAGGGGCTGTACTTGCTACTTCAATAAATAAGTATTGTTATATTACCCTTCGGTACCTTCCACCATTTTTCGACCACAAATATCGCATAGTCTATTCCAAGCAGGAAATGGTCAAAAATATTTGTGAAATACAACATTCATCAGTTCGGGAAACGCTCAGGTTTATGAATTGGGGCTATGGAGTTGAAATGCATCATGACGGTGATTTGCCTGCAAGGACTGGTCTTGGCTCCAGTTCGGCATTTACCGTAGGACTGCTTAATGCACTGTATGCCTTAAAAGGCAAGATGGTAACCAAAAGACAGTTAGCCTTAGAAGCAATACATATAGAGCAGGAAAGAATAAAAGAAAATATCGGGTCACAAGATCAAACAATCGCTGCTTTCGGAGGATTTAATAGAATCGAATTCGGTGGTGGGCAACACATACAAGTTAAACCAATAACTTTAAATGCAGAAAAAATCCAACTTTTGCACAATCATCTGATGCTATTTTTTACAGGCTTTGTGAGGACAGCCTCTAAAATCGCCGGTGAACAGATAAAAAAAATCCCAGAGAAGAAAAACGAGTTAAAAAGGATGGCGGAAATAGTAGATGAAGCCATAAGTATTCTCAATGGGAATAGCTTACATCTAACCGATTTTGGTAGACTTATACACGAAAACTGGATGGTTAAGCGAAGTTTAACAAGTAAGATTACAACTCCATACGTAGATAAAATATATGAAACAGCAATAAAAGCGGGAGCATTGGGTGGAAAATTGTTAGGTGCTGGAG
>JAHLWT010000280.1 GCA_019057775.1 Promethearchaeota archaeon | reverse complement strand
ATTTTTCGGTGTCGTATTTTTAAATTTATGAAAAGAATCTACTACGTAATTCATTTAGAAAAGCAACCCCTTTTTCTGGAAGGCTCGGGTATCTTTTCTTATTAATTAGTCTTCTAGCAACTCTATTTCCAATTGATTGAACTGGATTGAATCTTCTGGTGAATTCTAATTCTTCTGCACTGGGAGGTTTTGTTTCTGCTAAATCCGGAGAAACTTTTAACTCCCATGGAATATCTTTTCTAATTTCTTCAACAGTAATTCCTGGATGATTATACGCAAGAAACATTTCTTTACTTACCGGATCAAACTTGAAAATACCCTTTCTACTAATGAGTGTACATGGACCACTTCCTTTAAAAAAACGACCCGAATTATTTCTGCTATCACCTCCGTTTAAATATCCTGGAGATGTAAAATAATCAAGTTTTTTCACAAATTGACCCCTATTCAAGGTTAATACCGTCCGTTTGGCATAAGACATAAAATCTGTAGCTCCTCCCGATCCTGGAAGCCGTCTTTCGAAATTATCATAATCACCTATTACTGTTGAATTAACATTTCCAAATTTATCCACCTGTCCAACACCGAGGAAGCAAACATCAACAAAGCCTCGATACGTATGCGTTGTAAAGATAGAAAACAAATCTGTGGAATAAGAAAATCCTTTACAAGCCCCTACGTCTGCAATTCCAATTAAAGGAACTAATGGATCAAATCCTATTAATCCAGATTCCGTCATTAAAATTGCGTTTTTGGCATGCAAACCCTTTGCTAATACGCATGCTGTTACAGGAATACCGGCACCAATAACTACATTCTCATAATCACGGATTTCTCGGGCAACTACAATACTTAATAATTCATCCATAGAATAACGCCTATTCATGAAAATGTCCCTCCTTTTCCATAATTTTTTCGATATCTTGGTATTTTATCCCCAAGGTTGTATGTACACCATTTCCATCCCAAATTGGATAACGTGTTCCATAATTTACTGGAGTTGAATAATATGGGTTGTATTTAAGCGAATTTAACATATCAATTCCAAAAATTTCTATATATTTCTGAATGTAAGCATCATGATCCTCGCATCCGTAAACCCATTCATCCAACCATCTTTTTATTCCTTCGTCTGATCTCATACAAGCGAAACTCCAATCCCTGAAAAAAACATCATGTTTGTAGTATCCTACTACTGGAGTTGGATGAGCTCCGAATTTGGTTTCAACAACTGCGTTTGTTCTATATGCTGGAATGATTGTATGGTGGGGACTCGACCGAATGATTTCATAGTCAACAATCTCTTCACATGACACAATAATTTTTTTACTTGCTAGAGCTGATGCTTGTACACTTCCCATTGCTCCCCAATATTGTGCATTCCCATACTTATCAGCTCTTTGCACATGTACTATGCATACATCAGGATTCGCAGCAGGTACCGTAAGAATATCTTTTCCCGTATAGGGGCATTTAATGATCTTAAATTTGTTTTCTCCCATAAATGTCCTTGTTTTAAAAAGATCTGTTTCAATAGTACCTTCCAACACGGGCATAAAAGAAAAACCATACATCCCGGCTTGAAGTCGCGCACTATAATGAAAATTTGAATATTCCTCTAACTCAATTTCTCCTTTTTGCATCTTACGGATCACATTACTAGTTCCTCCAGCTACGGTTATAAAATTAGTGATTATTTTGTCAATACAATCCGCTGCGGTTAAATATTCAAGATCTATATGGCTGGATTGGGTATAGACAGTCAGGTGCTTCTTTTTTTGCCTGATTACTTCCGATGCCAACGCGACACACATTGAAAGTGTATAATTTCCCAATACTAATTCATCGCCATCTTTTACATTATCACTAATGGCCTTTCTTAAACTCATAACCTTATTATCTGAATTAACCATTTTTCTATCAACCTTGATGTGAGCACTACCTAAATTGTAAGAATAACTTTCCTAAAAGTAGGATTTTAAGTTTTTCTTAATTTGGGTTAGTTCTTCATTTTTTTTATTTTTTTTGTTACTACCAAGACAAAAGATTTTGTGCCATCAAAAACCTCGATCCTTAATACTCAAAAAAAAATGCTAGTATTTTCAGTATCATTTCATTTTTAAATCTTTAAAAATTAAAAATCATATAACGAAATTAATAAAGAACTTATAGGAATCAGAAATGACACAAGTAGAAGAGAGTTATGAAAATGTTCGTGTATTATTAAGTGCTGGAAATTCTACACCATTACCAAAACATGAACTCACAGATAAATTAATTCGAAATTTATATCATGAAGAAGAAGCATCAATAGTCTCCTCAAGTTTCAAAGAAATTAGGGAATACCTTAATATTGACCAGATCAGCGAAAAATCTGGTGTAAAAGATAAGGAAAAATTAAGAAAAATGCTCGATCATATGGTCTATAAAGGTACTCTTATGAAAGGAAAAGATTCAACATATTATATGTTTTCCTATTTACCGGGAATTTTTGAAGCATATTTCACCGCTATAAGGGATACGCCCGAGAGATTGAAAGAAGCTGGAAAAGCGCATAGAGGACTGCGTAAAATATCTTTCAATCCCGATGGAAAGTGGCCGTTTCCGTTACCAACAGATTTTAATAAAGAGAGTGCGTGGAGATTTGTTCCTGCTATGGAACCAGTAGAAAGATCAATAGAAATCAATGAAAAGATAGATGTAAAAAATGAAATACTCCCCTATGAGGTTCTTGAGAAGTACCTGTCTGTGTATGAAGTCTTTTCAGAGACTCCTTGCAGTTGTAGAGAGACAGCAAGATTAGCGGGTGAACCATGTGAGAGAACTAGTGAAAATTTTTGCATACAAGCTGGAGACTATGCAAAAGGTGCTATTAAAAATGGAACAGGAAAACAATTGAGTTATGATGAGGCAATGAAACGCTTAAAAGAAGCAGAGATAAATGGATTAGTCCACTCTACTACAAATAAATTGGATCCTTCAATGTTCGTCTGTAATTGTTGCCCATGTTGTTGTATGGCCTTAGCTCCAGTGATAAAAGGGTATAAACTCGGTGTAGCAAAATCCAATTTTGATCCTATTGTTGATCATGACCTATGTGTATTGTGCGACACGTGTGTAGATATTTGTCCAGTAGGGATTATTGAACACATTGATGACTCTGATGGTGAAAAAATCATTATGGGTCTCGAGGGGTGTTTAGGATGTGGTTTATGTGCATCAAATTGCCCTGAAGATGCGATTTCTCTAGAAAAAGCTAGAAATGATATCCCCCGTCAATCGATGGCACCGTTGTTCTCTTAGATTATAATAATTAATCCGAAAACCTGATTTTCTATTTTGGTAAATTGCTGATATGGCGATTTCTTAATCTTCTTTACTCAGCTTTTTTTCCATAAAGAGCCAATAAGGTCGGTGATTTACAGGCACTTCAGTATCAGGGTATACATCTCGATAATGAAATCCTGCTTCGCTGTAAATATGTTGGGCAGTACTCATAAACTTAGCTGTTTCAAGTTGAATCGTTGAGCATCCGAATTCTTTTCCTTTTTTAATGAGATGTTTAAAGATTGCTTTTCCATGTCCTTTTCCTCTGTAGGCTGATTTAATGTACATTCTCTTTATCCAGCCTAAATCAGTCTCTTTTTTTCGTATAAAGGCTCCCATTCCGACTATTTTACCCTTTACTTGTAGCATATAGTATATTCCATCAGGTGGTTTATAGGTCTTATAAAACGCTGCACTTATCTTTGCATAACGTTGTATTTTAGCTTTTTGCTCGGAAAAGCTATCTTTAAAAGTTCCTTCTACTTTTAAATCCTTAAAGAGATCAATATCATACCGTTGTTGAAATTCACTAGCCATCCAAGAGAAATATTCCTCACTCAAATCCACAAACAGAGATTCATGTATCTCATTATCATACGGGATAAATTCACCTAAATTAGACATGGTTTTCATTATAAAAATTAAGAAATAAAGTGAATTCCTTTTTAATTAGTTTGCTTATTCATACTTATTATCTACTCTCTACTTTAATCCAGAGTACTCATTAATGGCTTTTTGAATTTCCTCTGCAGCCTCGTCTGGATTTTTAGCACGAGTAATTCCCCCTCCTACGATAATAATATCCACAGGAAATTCCATTATATTAGAAATATCAGTGACTCTTATTCCACCTGCGATCGCTAATCGGGGATGTTCTCGCAACCTTGCCACTGCTTCTAATTCAAACAAGGGAGCCCGTCGTGATGCTTGTTGATCTAAACCACTATGGACAAGGGCATAATGTAAATTAGTTTCTTTATATTTAAGATCTATAATACCAGCTAAAGTGGTAACAGGTGATCGAGAAACAATTAAGTCTGCCATTATTTCTACGTTAAATTCAGATGCGGCGCGTAGCGCCTCCTTGATGGTAACTTCATAAGCATCTGCAAGTACTGTTATAATACTGGCTCCTGCCTGAGCAGCCAATTTTACTTCAAGGTACCCTGCATCAGTAGTTTTTAAATCCGCACACACCAACTTGTCTGGATGCGCATCCTTTATCGCTTGAATAGCTCGCATTCCTTCGGATATTATTAAAGGCGTTCCAACTTCAAAAATATCTACATATGGAGCTACACCCTTAGCAATCGCCAAGGCATCATCCAAGTTTTCAAAGTCTAAAGCCACTTGTAAGCGTGGTTTTTGTTGATCTTCTTTCTGCGTTTGAGACAAACCCATCTCCACTTATTATAACTATGTTCTTTGTTTAGATAATCTGATATTTAAACATGTCTGTTAAATTTGAAAATAAATTGATTGAATTTATATTGCAATAAAAAATGGTCTACTGAAGTCTTATATTATTTTATTATGGACTACTCATTATAATATAAATTAATTGTTATACATTATAATAAGGATTTCATCAGCTCTTTCAAAAATTGAGGAACACACAATCCTAATTTTTTTGCTTTTCGTTATCAATTTCTTCATCTTTACACCTTACAAATATAACGGACAGAATAACTTTTCAGATAATACCAATTCCATTGGTCCATCCTGCACTATTTTTACCGTCGCTTTAGGGGAAACTGTCTATTTTGGGAATAATGAAGATTACAAGGCGAAATACGCCTATCAATGGTACATTCCTTCACAAAACATTACAACAAGAGATGGAATTAGAGAAATCAATGGTGGAGTTTTTTTTGGTTTTGATAATAATGGTTATGAAGGTGTTGACACCTGGCCTCAAGGGGGCATGAATGAATATGGCCTCTGTTATGACGCTAATGGTCTCCCAAATGTTGCTCTACATTTAGAT
>JAHLWT010000279.1 GCA_019057775.1 Promethearchaeota archaeon | reverse complement strand
GGAACTTGTGAGATTATGTCGTTTGAAGGATCAGTATCACCCATATCGTTTATTATTATATGTAAGTTCTTATCTAAATTATATACCTCGGAAAGTTCGTTTGGAAATACGTCATCGTAATATCTGGTGCTGATTAATTTGTTGGAATCAAAATCTCTGAAAACATATGAAATACTCATATCAAATGAGGAATATGTGGAATTTCTATATTCTGTTAATACTCCATAATATGGTTTAGTCTTCCAAGGATCTCCAGCTTCATACCATTTTAAGTTGTTAACTTCTTCAGTATATACTATAGTATTTGTAATTGTATAGACTTCTTCATAACTTACCTCTTTATCAATATTTCCATCATAATCTAAATCTTTTTGGATTAACGTTGTCATTCTATTAATTGTAGTTTCTATGGTGGAGTTAGTAGTAATAATGCGTTGTACTGACGCTTTCTCATATCCCCATAAGAAAAGATTCCAATCACCATATATGCTATATTTCTCGCTGATTGTTACATCAGATCTCTTGTCTTTCTGAACTTGAGTCTCTTTCACTTCTTGTACAAGTGTATGGAAGGTTATCTCTCCTGCTGGGTTAACAAAACCATATTTGAAAGAATCAAAAAGTCCATCGCCTGTAATATCATCTTTCTGAACTACGAGTTCGTGCGTTCCATCTTCGTCAAAATCAAGAAACTCGAGTACTGTTTTGGGATCATTTTCTCTGGTAAAATTCTGGAAGTTTTCATATTGTCCTGCCATTTCTAAACTATAGCTTAAATCTACAGGATCTTGAATCATATATTTATCATTTCTCGTAAAATTAAAGAGCTCAAACATCGAATCTTCGGAGCCCACAGTATATTCTTCCATTAAAAGGAAATAATCAATATCTTGATATTCGTAATCAACGTATAAAGTATCGTTCTTTGTCCATGTGGGCGTGTCGGGATGGTTGGTAATGGCGTTGTCTAGAAGTTTAAATTGAGTATAATCGGAATATGCCCCTTCGGTAAAGTTGATATAAACCACTATTTTTTCAAAATTATCTAGGTTTTTTCCATTTGGTGCTTGAATGTCGAGCGTTTTGAAATTAAAATCGAAATAACTATTGCTCGGATCAAAATCTTCGCTAGATTCGTTAAAATAATAACCTTTTATCATCATTATATCAAGGTTCTGGGCGCTGGAGTATGATTGTGAGAGGTTGAATTTATCGTTAGTTTCAGAGGCGTTAAATGGATAGATGGTCTCCACTGCGATATTTCGAGCCTCAAATTCACTTAATGTTTGGTTATAACTTACTGATTCGTAATCCTCAAGCGTATCATTGTACCATTCAAAAGTAAGATCTAAAGTGCTGATATTAATATTAGGAGTGGCAATAGTTCTCCATTCTTTCCATGCATTTGTGTCTGCCCATGAGATATAGAGATAACTAAAGTCGGCAATATGAGGTATATAGTAGTCATAAAGGTCGGCAAGAATTTGGGTGTCTTGCGAATCTAAATATCTTAGATAATATTCTTCACTATATTCCGGATTAAAGGTTATATCATATACTCCTGCTGAAGTGTTTTGGGCGAACAAGTGAGAATTAAAGTAATACCAATTTCCGTCGGAATCGAAGGCATCGAAATAAAGAGTTTCATTAATGTTATGGTCATCTGAATAGAGAGGCATAAATTCGGAAGCATCTAATACCCGAACCTCACTGTAAATATCGGTGTAATCACCATAGTAAAATTCTTCCATATGATTGTTTGGATACATATCAAAAATCTCTGAATCATAGAGAGTCGAGTTGTAATCAAATTCAAAGATAAAGAAGGAATCAACAACTATTTCATATCTCGGGTCGTTGGATGTGATCATTACATCAGTAACATAACTATGCTCTATTCCTTCAGCATCTAGAACTTTAAAGTTAGCATCAATATCACTAAAACTTATATTGAAAACTTTTTGTTGGTAAGTATCGTAAAATTCGCTTTCGAATGGGGTTAAATCTAAAGTGTCTTCCCATGCAACTAGTTTGCCCCTATTAGCATAAATATCATCTAAAGTATAAGTATTCTCATCATTATAGATTCCAAGTAGGGAAATTTCTGCGAATGGCACATCAGGGCCGGTCTCATAATTTGTAATGAAAGGAGCTCTTTGAAGGACCATTTCATCTACTGTAAACCCAATAGATGCAAGTAGAGTCGCGTTGTATTTGATATATAAAATATCACCATCCTTCATATACATAAGATTCTCATTTGGATCTAAGTAGGATTCGGGGAGTGAGATGTTATTATACTCTACTTCATAATTTCTCCTGTTATCATAAATTTCATATTCCTCGATTCTAGTATCAATATCTTCAGAACTTATTTCGTAAATCGGTTCAAACATATCATTTAAAACTATTACTGATTGATTCTCAGAAAATATTTTTCGTAGGAGATCAATATTTAGCATTCCATTGATAACCGCATTAGAATCCCATTCAATTGTTTGGGTGGTGGGTAAGCCTTGACCGTAAAAGTCTCCGTTAAATTCAGTTGCATTGTTAAATACTGGAGTAAACATGATTCGGGCATCATTTGTGATGGTAAACTTATCCCAATCGCTTGAAAGTGGCAAGGAAATATACATTGTTCCTGAATCATCTTCGAACATATCAAGGGAAACTTCTGTCCAACCAATTAATTCATCTTGTCCTGGAGGTAAGTTATAATAAAAGCTGATATTGAGGTAATCAAGGACATCAGGATTAAGGAAGCCCATCTTCATAATTAAAGTATCAAATGAGTTCCAACCACTAGTTGCATCATTGAGATCTTCAGTCACATAATAAATTAAGCTATTCGTATTATTGAGGATCGCAAATATTTGCTGTACTTTGCCTTTACTAATTGATTCGTATGGATCAACATCATAAATAAAGTGAGATGATTCATAATTTGCCATGAGTGTATTTTCAGGTGATTCGGTGGTGGTCCAGTTGAGTAAGTTTATTTCATCGTTGGTAAGATCAATGGTTAAATCGTGATAATATTGATATTTATTGTGAAGATCCGCATAGAATGACACGTATATTTCGGAATAAACTGCTAATCCTTGGGCTTCGTAATCAGTGACATTGAGAATTAACTTATTATTTACTGAGTCGTAATTAATATGATTTCGTTCAAAATAGGCTTGGTCACCGGTACTGTTAATAAAATAGGCAACCGCCATTGGAGTATCATCGGAATAGAGACTTGGAATATCAGTCAAGCTTAGGTCAAATTCAGTAAATTTTCCTTCCTCTACAGAGCCTGTAATTACTTCAACCATAAATTCGGAATTAAGAATACTCTTTTCTTGTAGTCGGTAGTTGAGTGCCATTTGGTATTGATAATTAGCAGAAAGGTTGTAATAGAGAGGTGAGACGATGCTCGCACCACTAAATGGATAATAATTATTGTAGAATTGCATGTGGTAAGGTTGTATTTCAATAAATATATGCTTAGTATCAAGGAGACCGCCAATAGTCTTATAATCATATTGGATGGTAAAGTTCTCCCCGATATCTAAGTAATTCCTGATATTTTCTGTAAAAGTTATATTATTTCCTTCAACTGAGGAAAGACTGCCTAAATTGAGAATAGTGGTTCCTTCTGAATCTTTTATTATGAAATCATAACTGGCAGCAGTAAGAATGTTATCGTATTTTGCATAATAGCTAAGGCTTTCCTTTGGATAATAATAGGTGACTAATATTTCTGATTCTTCAAGCAGTCCGATTGACCTAAAGTGTATTTTAGGCAAGTTAAAGGTATAAATTGGCTCTGTACTGGAAATATTATGCCAACTGAAAAACCAATTCTTATCTAAGTATCGCTCTCCTGAATCAGTTTGAATAAGCATACCAAACGGTTTCACATCTTTAAATCTCCCTTGAAAGTCGCCTCCTCCGGTTAAGTTAAGAGTCACTTCATAATTATCATCGTCAAATCCGGTAAATTCGAATTGAGTATAATTATATTCGTTCGGATAGAATTGGAAAGTCTCGTTATAAGTCGATTTGAAGTCGCTTTCGGAAGCATATTCAGAAATGTGAGAAAATGATACATTGAAAGAGGCACTGTTGGTTATATCGGGATGGTATTCAAATTGGTTAAAGTTAATATAGGAAGCTTCAGGGAATATCCAATGTAGTTCGACATCATAGGTGTCTGGTCCCTCATTGATAATATAGTCATCATTTTCAGTAAATTCATAACTAATATGGAAATCAATTTGGATAGTATCGCTTGAAAGCGCAGTTATTATATTGGCGGGGGTATCAAAGAAATTAATTTGATATTTTCCATCATTATTTGTAATTAGCTCATAATCAATGCTTTCGGTGAGTACTATCGAAGGTATTGTATAAGTACGGGCGTTAAACGGATTATATACAGGGATTGCATTGAAATCTTCTTGTGTAAGTGAAAATCCTTGCCATGACTCAACCCAGCTATTTGGGGCAGAAATTCTGTCTATATAAGAAATATCTACAAAGTCAATTCTACTGGTTTCATTAAGCATTTCTATAGCAAATTCTACTCCTGATTCTGGATCAAATCCAGTCGTTATAATATTTGCTGAGTCGGAAATATCAACTCGATGATGCAAGTATAATTCTCCTTCAGTGTAAACTCCTTGGCTGGTGATTGGTTGAGTTGTAAGTAAGAAATTCTCAGTATTATAATCACCTGCATTAAATGTATCGATATCAACAATATAATCAGATGGATTTTCAATAGTTCCCCAGTTCATAGCAAGTTCCATATCAGATACATACACTTCACCGTATGGATATTTACCTTTTCCGCCATATAAGTTCACTTCTCCTTCAATATATTCGGGAAGTTCAAGATCGTAAGCGTTTATATGTAATCCGAGAGAATCAACGAGCCTTCTATCCGTAATCTCAAGGGATTGGAAGGAAAATTCGTTCTCATCGACAGGTAGGAATTGAAGCTCATCATTCCCATCTCGATATAATTTTACAAGTTCTCCATAATCAGAGAAGCCTTCAACCGCAAGAGTTAGCCAAGCGTCATCATATACACCATAAGCATCTTCCAAGTTATCGGTGAATATTTGCACCCAGTGTGGAGTATTTATGATTTTAAGTGTATCTAATGAGCCGTCCTTCTTAACCATAGGCTTATCAATTGCCTGAAGGATTCTATCATCGGCCGTAAGTTCGAAATAATCAAATAAGACATACTGAATGATTTCTGGATTATCTCCATGACTAAGGAAGTCAATTTCAACATCAAGGGTAGTGTAGCCTTTCGTTGCATATATGGGTTGTAATGAAATCTCAAAGTCAAAGCGATTCTCACCTGAAGCAGGTTCAATGTTAACAAAATCGAAATAAGATTCTCCATCTTCAGTTATGAATGTAAAAGTGGCAAGAATTGGTTTAAGATTATTTTTTCCGGCGGCAAGGACAGTATCATCTAAGTAAAATGATCCGTTTAATACCGTATCATAGAGCAATGCGAGTTGATTGAAGGTTATACTGGTCTTGTTATCTTCTAAAATGGGGATAAGAATCTTGGAATCTCCTGCTTCCATCGGATCCTCGGGATCGTCTGGTATATTTAATAGTTCAACATCGGAACTGGCATCATGATCATATATCTTATTGGTGTCGTGTAATTTAGATAATTTGCGAACAGAATCGCTCATGTTATATTCGATTCGTTGATATCCTCTATCAAGGTTATAAGTGGCAATACCGTACTCAATCCATACGTCCTGAGCTCCTCCAGTAAAGTCCAATCGAACTCTATCGCTTGCTATACTTGACGAGACGGTCTCCGAAATATTATAGTTAATTATTATAAAGTCGCTTGGAGTGATTCCAGTGAAAGATTTATCAAGGTCAACAATTCCACTACTATCAAGTGTATACGTTTCATTAAATTTGGAATAATAAGTACCTAAATAATCTTCATTATCATGATTTAAGGTTATTGTATTGAAAATCGTAGTTGAATGTTCAAAACCCTCTGCTTCTGAGAAAATAAATTCTAAAACTCTATTTTTATCAATAGTAAGAGCATAAGAAATGATAATATCTGAATAATTATCTAAAGTGAATTGAGGATCAATTATTATTGAATTACCAGAAATTGAATAATCGAAATCTTTTAAAATAGTAACATTGTAGTCTTTCATTCCAGTCACATTTACAATTTCTAGTGAATCAAACCCTCTTAGGTTTAAAAGTACATCATCAGGACCGATACCATAAGTATCCTCATCTGTTGTATATTCAAAGTATCTTTCTACACCATATTCAGCTCCAGGTGTAATCTCACCGATTAATTGAGTTCCTGAGTCGCTATCACTATAATATTGTAAAGTGGTTGAGTCGTTTCGGATAGTAGAAGTTACTAATGATAGATTTAAAATGTATAACTTTTGTTCTCTATACTCTTCTTCCATTCCTGTCTGGTTGTAGAACGCATTAGCACTAATATTGAGATGGATTTGTTTTCCCATGAACATCTCTCCGTCCTGACCTAACGGAAGTTCGAAGTAATAAAGTCCGTCATAAACGAGTGAACTGATATAAATATCTTCGTTTCCCAGCTCAATCCAACTGCTCCATTCAGATTCGCCAATATCTCTGGTTTTCGCAAAGAAATCAACTTCTACATAATCGCTTAAAGCCCACTCTGAAGTGGTGTTATGAGGAGTGGCAAGATAACCGGTGAGTCGTGGATATATATCTTCATAGAAGGCATAATCAGATCCGAAGTAAGCTCCGCCCCATCCAGAATCGTACCAATTGAGCAGGTCGAGCCGCATTGTGGGTTCTCCAAATTTTAAGAAATTTTCGGGCCTCACTTCAAGAGTACAGAAACGATATGCTTCTTTGGTAAGAGTTCGTGAAGGAGCATACACATTAATTTGATACACACCTGGATCTAATTGGTTAAGATAATAATCGGAGATATTAATAGTTGCAATTCCGTTATATCCTACATATCCTATGAATTGTTTCTCTCCTTCATCAAAAGGACTTACTCCAGAGTAATTGGTGATAGATACTACTATTGGCATTCCTTGTATAAGGTAGGAATTATTATTACTTTCTGGAATTAAATTATTGGATTCAAAACTACCGCTTAGCTCGTCAATGGTCATTAAGTTAGTATCTGGTATTAAGTCTCCTTCAACGACTTCTACGTCAAAGGCAAACGAGTCGTTTAGTTCGGAGCCCATCTGGAATGTAAGTAAGTTAGGGACTCCAAGCATAAGATCTTCTGAGAATAGGGTAACTAAACCTTCAGCATAACTTCCGCTGTAGAATACAGTTTCTTTTACAGAGTAATTTTCAAGTTCCGAAATTTTTTCAAAGTCAAATACATCATCTTTAGAGCATAGTAAATCATCACTATCACTTAAAGCCATGTCAGCTACATCATAGATAGGAGCGTGGAATACTCTAATATAAAGACGATAATCGTCCATTGAGTCAAACGTGATACTTCCGCTGCTAAAGATCGACTCATCAAAAATTCTATGGTGGTTTCCGATATAATCATCATCAAAGGTGACATTAAATGAAACCAATCCATTAGTATCGGTTATTCTATAATCCCATACATAACTTGAATATGAATTGGTCTCTTGAGTTTCTGGATCTAAATATTGCCATTCTTCCGGTCTATTAAACATTCGAGACCTGACACCTTCTACACCAGGACCTTTACTAACTTCTTGTCCTTGATCCATAAACCATGCAGTACCGAGTGCTTCAGAATCGATATACTCTCCATTTTCATCTTCCCAATCAATTATTTTATAATTAAGTCCTGCTTTCGGTTTCCAACCAATTTCCATCCAGATTAGCTGATCTTGTAGGGCATCCCCTGACTCATCTACTAATTGGAATTTAAACTCATAGGAATCGGTTATGGTCTTATAGAAGTCAAGAATAGTGTATGGTTTTTCATCTTGGAGAGTTTCATAAATATTGGTAGTAGTGGTATATTTTCGAGCTGGAACAGTTGCCCATCTATCTACTGAATTGGAAATATCAGTTGGTATATATTTAAGTGAACTTCCTTTACCTTCTACAAAGAGAGTAAATAGCTCATAGATAGGTTCACTTGTGGTGTAAGTGCCATTGAAAGCATTATAATCGACTGCGACATCCTCATCGGCATAACTTGTTAAATTAATTGGTAAGTAGGAGAGTCTCATAATTGTTTCTTCTCCTATTGGGAACGCAAGTCCGTTTTCTCCCATAAAGAATTTGAAGTCAAAATCACCAGTATCGGTTAGTGGAACTTTCGCAATTGGTTTCCACATACCGTCATAATCCAAGAATTCAAGGATCATATTTTTCATGATATTTACCTCTTCAGTCATAAAACCGTAATATCCAATGAAAAATACATCATCTAAATCATATTCAGGATATAATGAAGTTGTAAAAGTGTAAAATATAAGCTCATCAAAATTATCTCCTGAAATATTATAATCGGTATTAAATTCAAGTTGGGAATTTACATAATGATCATCAAGTAAAATTTTAATGGTGGAATTAGCAAGCATATTCTCCAATGGGTAGTGAGTAAGGCTGATCGTTGGAATATAGGAATATCCTATTTTAATATCGGTCGAGGTGATACCTGTATAAGTAAGATTTAGAGCATCAACACCATTTTGAGTGGAAATGGAATAGCTATAATAGGTGTCGTTTAAGAGTTCGAATGTACCTCCAGTTTTATTCCACACTTGTACTAAATCAATAACACCGGAGCCAATTGAAGAATTAACTACTTGCATGTCTTGGCCTTGAGTAATTCCGGTAAAGATTGTGGAATTTTCTTGAACCGTTTTAATGTTTAATATTTCTCTATCAGTCCAACCTTGCGATTCCCATTCAAAAGTGTCATAACTAAATTGTCGGAAATCGACAGGTACGGACACATCTTCAAGAGAGTCAAATACCGCAGGGACTATTTTCTTCCCTTGCATAACTTTGTAAGTAATGAGCAAATTGGTATCAAAATAGATAAGATCATTTTCGTTTGTGGTCCAGTTAATTATGAGCATAAATTGGTTTGGATAATCAGTTCGATAGTACGCATAATAATCGATCCAGCAATCCATGATGCGATAGTTTTGATAGGTTATTTCACCGTCTACTTTCTCAAAGAGGGGTGTAATAATATTATAATTTTCTCTATCGATATATTCAAGCTTGAAATTATCCCTATCAATGTGATCGGAATCACCCACTAACCCGTGAAGAGCGACTGGATATTCAGTCATCGACACTTCACCAATTGGATCAGTTGCCTTGTATGGTATGATCTCTCGTTCTTGGTAGTGAGTGGAATCGTCTAAAATATATCCCATTAATTGTAATTCACCGCCATATTCAACATTAAATTTTGAACTTAAGGTAAAACTATAATCTGGGTTGAAATAAATATCTCGTTCATTTTTTAGCGAAATTTGCGATATATTTTGCGCAATTAGATCTAATTTGAAACTTTGAGATGAATTTACTTGAGTCTCTACCTCAGTCGAAGCAAAAACAAATTTCAAGTCATAATTTTCAACTCCATCTTCCATCACGTCTTCCATGATAGTAAATTTACAATGATACTTATTAAGAGAATTGTCCCATTCCAAGAGTGAAAGCCCTAATAATATATTTGTGTTATTGTCAAACATTGCCATTAATGGAAGGGTTCTATCATATAGTGGGAATGGCTCTTCGAGATTATTAAACCGGAAGTATACATTCAACTCTTCTCCAAATTGAACATCATTCAACTGAGAGGATGAAAGTATATCGTAAGCTGATTTTTCCCATGAATATTGGAAGGTATCAAAATATGCAGAGTATCCTGATTCAGAAGCTCCTGAGCGTAGTAATAAAGTATCCAAATCATCATTATCGTCTCTGAACTCAATGTCATCAGCTTTAAGCACGTCGTCAATATACCAATCAAATTGTCCATTTGTACCTGCTTCGCAATCAAATACTATTTTATTATGATACCACTGATTAGCAGTATATGCTGTTACATCATTTTGACTGCTTCCATCATACCATGTAAATTTCCCATTACTATACATGAATATTGAAAGGGCATTACCTCCAGTACCATATAGATATATTGAACTTTTACCTGAAGTACTGGATTGACGCCACCACCATTCTATAGATCCTGAAGTCTGGGCAGAACTAAAATCTGGAGCAAAAACTAGATATTCGAAGGCGTTATTATCATTAATTTCAAGCACGTTTACTCTTTCGTCGACTAATGCTTTAATAGAAGCATGGGAGTCTATTCCAGAAATGGTAAAATCGAACCTATCTTCTAATAACGGTTCAATGTCATAAGAGTTTATGTTGTACCCGACTTTGTATCCTAGTCCGTCATGACTTGATGTATCCCATGAATAACCGAGGGCATCAACATATGACATATAAGGAGATGTGGAATACCAAACTGTACTAAATTGAATGTGTGCGATATCAACACTATACTCAAAATTAGTGGTTCCGACAAGCTTACCATTTATATACCAATCCATCGTATCAGCACTCTTGTCAAAAATAACTTTTGTGTGTATCCATGAATCTTTTATAATATCAGAGTCATAAAAATTATTCCATGCTCCATCATATACATAAATTCTACCAACATCAGGACGCCACGATACTTGACAAACCCTTGATGTTCCTCTTAAAGTCATGTAAAGATATTCGGGATATGTATTTGAGTCAGTCCTTACCCAAAATTCGATTGTTCCGGATGATTTAGGTGAATCAAAATAATGCCTAAAGTCAAGTTCGTCAGTACCACCATCATCATAAAATTGTAAGACATTTTCATGTCCAGCAATAGAGTCTTGTACCATGATATAATCACCAAAACTCTTCCCTATACTTGTATATCCTTCCTTGAGTAGAGGCTCAATATCATATGGATTGATATTGTATCCAACCGAATATCCTAATCCGTCGTGAGAAGTGGAGTCCCAACTGTATCCAATTGCATCGACGTAAAATATACTTTCCAAAGCAGAATTAGTCTGTATATTTATGCGATCTAATGAATCCACATCATTGTCCATCAATTGATTATCAACGATCAGAATACCGTTTACATAAAAACTAGCTAAATTAGTAGTACAGTCAAAAACACTTTTGATATGCACCCATTCAGTCGTATCGATGTTATGAGAAGTGGTTCCTTCATAATAGAATGTTATATAAGTAGGAGTGACTCTAATTTGGAATAAATAAGTATTACTAGCATCTCTAAATTGCCATTGGAAAGTCTGAGTATCATATCTGCACCAAAATTCCACAGATCCGGAACTTTTTTGACCAATATCATATTCCCATATCTTTCCATATTGATAACCAGTATCAACCGACATTTTTAAAACGGCGTCATGACCTTGATTATCGTCAACTATTTCTGCACTGACTCCAGAATAAACTGAATCGATCCAATCTATAGCTGTTCCTGTTTCTCCAATTTCATCTCGGAAATCGTAAGTTCCATAATAAGTGCTAGCAGGAGTCGTTATACTATTGAAATCACGTGTTCCGTAATAGATACCGGCTTGCGTCGTATAATCAAAAGATTCTGCTATATTTGAAAGAATAACAGAATTTTGGAATACCTCTAAATCGGTGATTGAATTATCAAAAGGCTGTAATAATAATGTATCTTCTTTCACGTTAAAATCATGTTGATACCCTTCAATTTCCACTATTAGACTGGTATTATTCGCTATTATGTCAAAGAAAGACATTTCTGAAACGCCAAATATTTGATATGGATAATTTACTATTGTTACGTCTTCATTAGGGTTGTACATCGCAAAACTTCCAGGCCATACAGGAGCATCATCTATAGCAAAATTAATAGAATATATTTGGGTAATGTTCAAATTAGCACTCATGTCAGTTACGCTTAATTTGGCAAAATCAATGTAAAGAGGAATTTCTAAAAGTTCACTTAAACCAGGAATAACTCTCTTGTATTTTGGAACGTCCATGAAATATTGATCAAATGCAAGTGTGTTCATAGAAAATTTGAATTCATTTTCTTCAAAATCTTTGAAGATTACTTGAAGCATGTCAATAGTGCAGTGGGTGGAATAAATATTTGGAATCAATATTTTAAGGAATAACCCATTCTTTTGAGAATCTTTAATAGCACTGCTATAATCCGAACCGTAATAAGTAAAGATAATTTGATCATCCTTTGCGGTGAAATTATCGAGATTTATATGATTGGCCCATTCAATGGTTCCATTGCTAAGGACGGTGAAATCGGTCTCGTTAAATGTGTATCTGGTATCATATGCTTCGGTTAAATTATTCCATACATAACAATAAACATCGATGTAATTTAGGTAATCGTAAAACTTGAAAGATTTATATTCAGAAATTTCCATTATTGCAGTTCTCTCTTCTTGCAAAAAGTAAGTTAATAAAAGAGGATCTTCTTGAGAGGAATGCTTGGCAAAGGCGTAATAATCAGAACCGATCGCATCCCAGTTTAATTTACGATCAATTTCATAATTTGAATACAGCTCGTTTGCAAAGAAATTATCTGAACGAAGCACTAAATCATCAATGCTTTCAAATTTTAATATATATGACTGAGTGGTTTCATTCCATAGTGTCGTCTTAATATTATAATTACCAGATCTAAGTTGTATTGAATTATTTTTTAATTCGCTTCCATCAGGTCCGATTAGGGTGAAATTTATAATACTGCCAATTCCTTGATATAAATTATTGACGTTAATAAGGTTATTTTCAAATTGAATGGATACTTCGTTTGAAACTAAAACTCGTGGAATGTCTGCATCATAACTATAAGAATCACCTAAATAGCTTGAATTTATTACAAAATTACCCGCCGCATCAGTTATTTTGAAATCGATAATATAATAATATTTGGTGTGATTCTCAAACCCAATCATGGGTATCCCTAAATCAAATAGTGTGCCTTTGGTTTCTGAGGGCTGAATAAACCCAGAAGTATAAATTGTGATATTCTCCATATCAAGAACACTTACCTGATACTCAATATTAAGAACCTCTCCGTAATAATACTCATCATGGTTAATTGTTCCTTGAAGGTTATCAAGACCGGTAATGTTGAAGGTGGTCCAAGGAGCCGCAAAATTATTGAGTGAATAATCAGTCCCTCCATCACCTATGGTTATATGAGAAGTAGGAGCTTCAAAATCGGCAAGGCAAGTATAATTAATATTAAGATCCTTCCCAGAATCAATATCGATTATTTCAATTGTGAAATTGGTTTCTTCTCCCGTAGTAATGCCCAGCAAGGATTGAATATTAGTTAAATTGTATGTAAACTTATTAGCAGCCCCGCTCACCGGTGTAAATTGTCCAATTTGAGAAATACCTCCGCCTATTCCATCAGGAGGAACTGATTCAAATTTAATTTTTGCATCATTCAGGTTTGCTTGAGATAGGCTTAATCCTGACCAAGTATATGTATGCCAACCAGTAGTGCTCATATCAAGTTGTTTCGTTCCTAACCAAGAGCCGCAATAGAGATTTACTTCCGAATTAATATCTACCTCTTCACCATACACTTCTATTCTAATTTGGGTAATGGTACCGCTACTAATATCGAATGAGTCAGTAGTGAATTCATCAATAATATTAGCTGTAGCTGTGCTGTAGGTGAAAATATAATCACTGACGTTAAGAGTAGATTCGTTAATGAGGGAATAGTGACTCAGGGCATGTGAACCGTCCCATTGAGCAGAAACATCACCATCAGGTCGAATTAATCCGGTACCTTGAATAATTATAGGGATTCGATAATGAATCTTAATACGGACATGATCGATATAACCTGTATTTGAAGAACCTTCATTCTTAATTGCGATATCAATTCCAAAATCGGGATTATTTATATCGGAATAACTTAATCCAGCATTCCAATCAATACTATCTCCTCCATATAAATCGTATGAGCTATCATCACTGGTATCCCACCATATGGCAGTAGCTTTGTCATCCCCAACTGGACCAGAAGTCTTTCTTAGCTTAATAATGTCATCTACAATTGAACTAGTAGTCTGAGCATGTCTATCAAGCTCAACACTAATACCATCAATTATTGCGTTGGAAGGAAGTGATGCGCCGAATCCTGTCGCACGGAGCCAATCCGATGTGGTGGGGAGAACAGGAGTTCTATATTCTATTCGAAGTTGGTCTATATCAAGAGTATAATCAAAAGTCTCATTAGCTTCAAATTTGACTCGTACTATATTAGATCCGTAATAATAATAAATTGTTAAGGTTAGTGGACTATTTATAGAACTAAAGTCTTCATATCCGGCCGTACTCCAATTATAGACATAATAATTAATATTTGCGGTCGGAGAATAGTAATTCCATTGTAAGTAATCCATATTTCCCACAGCAACATCGGGACTCCATTCAACTTCACTGGTAAAATTGTAATAGCCTGTTTCATATTCATATGAAGCATAGATGCTGTAATTAAAATTAGTATCTGCAGGAGTTCCAAAGGGATCTGAAGGACCGTCACCATAAGAATTACTATTCTTTTTCCCAGTTCCAGAAATTCCTGTATCATCGTAAAATAGTTTTATTTTTGTTCCAGTAAGAATTACTAACCAATAATCTCCGGCCACCAGTGGTACTTCGGGAGAGAAGGTAAAAGTATACCAACCGTTTGAACTTATTATTTCAAGCGAAGTGCTAGAATTTAGTGCATCTGGAGAACCTCCACTATCATGATATATACATGCAACGGCTTCCTTAGGATTTTTAGCTCCTCCGCCTAATCCCATATAAGCTGTTATGCTAGTTACGTTTGCATTTTGAGTTAGCGTAAATTTGGAGCCAGCTTTATTGTTCTTGCCTATGTTCTCTGAAGCGCTTCCGATTTGATCTAATCCAAAAGTCCCTTGACTTGTCCCGCCACTTGAAAACTGAGGATCGATGGTGGTATTAACATTATTTATGGTTTGTAGGTCTCCATAGGTAGTGTAATAGGTAAATTCGTCGCTGGTCGGCATAGCATATTGTGTCACTCCTCCAATCTCAATATAAGAGGAAGTACTGCTTCCATCTTGTACCTTAGCATTATTAGGTGGATCCCAATTTACACTTCCGCTTCTATCTACTGAAACTGTACTGGAAGGGGATAACCATCCAGTATCTAAGTAATTGTATCCGTTTTGATATTCATATGACACATTGGCGAAAACATTATAGATAGTAGAGCCGACAGCTTCACTAGGGGGCAAAATACCGTATAGATATGCTTCGTCCACGTTTGAAGTGGTTGTCAAATCAAATATGTATTGATCACCTATAACCAATTTTTTATCTTTGAATTCGCCATCATAATAAATAAAGCCTTCTACATCAGCAGAAGAAAATTTAATATCTTGAATAAATTCCGCAAAATATACTTGAGGATCACTTGCATCAAAAATATCATTATTATCAGCATCATAAAGGTAATTAAATCCATATCTAACGTAAAATCTATCATTATTATCAGTCTCTTCTAGTAAACCTCCCATGAATCCAATATCATTTTGCGAATTACCTGCAATATCACCGATTACAATGGTTCCATTTTCAGGCATTGAAATGGGAGTTATAATTTCTTTATTTATAGAAGTTACTTTTGCCCTTACTTCACAATTAGTAAGCTCAACTGAAGCTTCTACTTCAAAAATCGCATTATAGATATAACTTATCATGCCGCGAAGCTCCCATTCATAATCGAGTTTAAAGTCAACGTAGTATCTTCCGTGTTTTTCTTTTATGAAATCATAAATATTTTGTTCATTGCTATTCTTGAGATAAAATTTACCGTTTGCCTTATCGATCTCGTATAGATTATCATATTTATCCAAAACATATAGAGTAACATAATTGGAATAGAGAACAAAATTGTGAAATACCTCATTTATATCAATTCCATCAACTTCAGAATCGGAAACTGTCACTTCATTTCTCCAATCAATATCAAAACTGAGCTCGTTTATGTGATTTCGAGAGTCTGAACCTCCTTCAGGGAAGATTATTTCGGTTAAATCCGCTGAAAATTCTAGTTGTGGATTTAAGGCGACAACACTTTTAATTGGGTTATAATACATTTGAACCGTTAATTCTTGCATATCAAAGAATGTTTTAGTAGAAATTTCATCTCCGAAATAATCTTTATCTATTTTGAAACGGTATTTTAACTGATATTTGAGTGGATCTAGTGGGAGTCCGTCAAATCGGAGGAAATCGACTACGTTTCGATCAATAAAATACCCAAATGTACGGGCATCTCGATCTCCTAAATCATAAACTACATAATTAGTGGTGTTCCACGTATCTGAAACATAATCGTAGAGCTGAATTTCTATTAAATTGACATCTTTTTTAATTTCATTGGATAATTGGTTATATTGATCTTGACTATCGGTTGTTCCGAAGAACCATGATTGGATTTGAGGGATTTCAGAATATTTGACCATAAACGAGACTCCTTCAATTCTTTGGGCATCGGAAATAGTAAAATTATGATCATATGCTTGCGTGTCTACATACTCATCCTGCTCCCAACTATCATAAATAAATGAGATATCTACATTTAAGTTACTGCCTTCTGTGACAGGATTACCAATTTTACCGGAATCAAAATAAATTTCATCTCCTGCTATATGATAATAGGTAGGCGATACAATAACCTTATTCTCTAAATCAACAAGCTTTATTCGATCAACTGTATACTCGCCCTCTCTTTCAGGTATCTTATACACATGAAATATATTATTCTTAGTCTCTACAAAACTGAGGGGAATATTTATCTCTCTACTACTCACTAAACTCGGTGTATTATCAAATTCCAAATTGGCATAATATTTCTCATAATCGTCCATAGGAGCAGTTATAATTAGATCATTAATATAGTCGGTAGAGAGCGAAATTAAGAGTATCCTATCGATCCATAATTTGGGGTTCGAGGTACCATCATTTAGGATAAATCTTAAAGCTAGCCGTGTATTAATTAATGTCGGAGAAAATTGAGTTGAGAATGTCGTCTCTGTAATTGAATTTAAAGTTCCTAATGTATGATATCCATTATCATCTCTATATTGAAGGGAAAAATCAGCATTATCCGATATATAATCAATGGTGATCCTGTAATCTTCAACTCCAGTGGTTTCCTCACTAGTAATTGAAGCTTTATCAATAAATAGAGCATCTAAATCTAGCTTAAAAGAATGGTTATCGTTAGTTGCGATAAATCTAAATTGTACGCCATTGTTCTGGTCATAATACTTGCTATATAAGATTTTGGTATGTTCAGTAAAATTAAGAGAACCGTCGGAATCTAAAGTCTCCCAGTATCCTCCAGAATTATAATTCCAAATCTTGAAATCGAGTTCTTGAGACGTATCCAGCTTATATGAGTATTTGAGATTCTTCCCAATTATTGTATCGGGGAAGATTGTTGCTCTTACTTCTAGAGTATGGTTTTCATATTCTATTTTAAGTTCGTCCAAATGGAGATCAAAAGTGTTATATCCAGAAGGAGAAGCTGCATACAAGTTCAGAACAATTATTCCGTCCGTATTAATCTGAGTTGATTCAAGAGTAAACCTACTTTCAGCTAGACCGCCATTTTCATATTCCCTATCATCAATTAAGTCCCATGTAGATGAGACAAAATCGTAGATTTCTAATGTCATACTCTGGATGCTGGAAATGTCAACTGCATATGAATATGATAGATTCACATCTCCTGGATATTGGGCATACGAGTCTAAATTCGAGAATGAAAAGAATTCGACCTCACATATATCTTGATAAGTAGAATCAATTTTAGTGAAATCATTATTTTGAGAAGCTAAATCGCCTGCACTGTCGGGTAAACCTTTTGCGACAGATAACCCTTCAGGAGCTTTTCCTAATCTAAAGTAAAATATTTGTGCTTGGAAATCTTGTTCGGGTAAGGCAAAGGATTCTTCGGCATATAATTTAATAGTTTCGGGTCCAATCAGCATGTCGTCAAAATCTATAGTGCTCCCCGAAGCTACATACTCAGTGCCTACTTTTAAGAATAAAGAAGTAGGACCTTCTATATGAACGCTCAAATAATAATTATCTGTTAAACTTGGATCAAAGTTAAATTTAATCTCAAACCAATCTGTAGGATTGGGAGGATTCCAACCTGAGTCCTCAGAATTAATAGTAAAATAAGCACTATTATCAGTTTGGGTATTAGAAAGTGTTCCAGATCCAGAACCGGTAATATAATCAATTGAATGAATATATTGATATTGGGGAGGCGGGGCTTTTTCTAATCTAAAGTAAAATATTTGTGCTTGGAAATCTTGTTCGGGTAAGGCAAAGGATTCTTCGGCATATAATTTAATAGTTTCGGGTCCAATCAGCATGTCGTCAAAATCTATAGTGCTCCCCGAAGCTACATACTCAGTGCCTACTTTTAAGAATAAAGAAGTAGGACCTTCTATATGAACGCTCAAATAATAATTATCTGTTAAACTTGGATCAAAGTTAAATTTAATCTCAAACCAATCTGTAGGATTGGGAGGATTCCAACCTGAGTCCTCAGAATTAATAGTAAAATAAGCACTATTATCAGTTTGGGTATTAGAAAGTGTTCCAGATCCAGAACCGGTAATATAATTAATTGAATCAATATATTGGATTATAACTTGATCAGGGACATAAGTTCGATACACAGAATCAGCGGTAAACGTAGAATAATCATTATTGGTGGAATCTAAATTACCAGAATAGTCAGCTTCCCCAGTATCAACCGAGATGTCATCAGGTTGAACTGGAGCATAAGGACCGTTAAGAATGTAATCAAGAGTCCTCCCACTACCAGAATCCGATGTTAATGTAAGATATACATTATCGTTTTCGATAATATAAGAAAGATCTCCGGTATGGCTCCCTCTTAATTGGGAAATAGAAGAAAGTGGTCGGAAATAGCCCAAATTATAATCAGTAGTGTCAATAGTAGTTAATTGACCATCCTTATACCCATACAACGAAACAATATCAGCATAGGCAGGGTTATGCATAAAATCATTTTCCATATCGATATATTGAACTCCTTGACGTGAAGGATTTAATTCAATCATGTCAATAGAAGGTCGTTCTGATACTAAATCAGCATCCATTTCAGCATTAAGAACTTCAAAAGCGAATCTCCCTCCTAATCTTCTTCCTTGATGGAGTCCTTCAAATTCAGAAGTTATATTGACAACTAATTCTATTCCACTTTCAAAACATTCGTATAAGGCATCTAACGGGATACCGCACCGCTTTAAGTCAATTTTTAGATTATAGGTTTCAAATCGGGAATATATCTCAGTAATATCTTCAAGATGAATGGTTCCGATTTTCTCATCAGTTCCTGACTCACGTTTAATAAAGTCTAAATTAATATCATAATTACTTTCAGAAAGCAAAATATTAGTAATGCTTTCTTTTCCCACAAATCCGACAGATAAATTCAGGATAAAATTGAGCCCGAGGAATATTGAATCGTCAAGATTTCCAATGGCGAACGGAAATTTAAGTGTGCTATATTTAAGTAAATGAGTCTTCTCTTCAAAAGTATCTGATCGGAAGGTATCAACATTATGGACAACACCTCTAATAGTATCATCCTCATTAATGCCTACATAATCTGCGAATTTAATGTATTCGATTGAACCATCGAGATTTATATCGTCGTAGTGGACAAAATACGGCTCATCTACATAATAGGAGGAATCCACTTCAAAATTCTTGGTGAAAGGTTCAAAAGTATCTGGCCCTGTCTGTCTCACAACATTTTCTATTATGGTTATATTATTAAATCCATCTATATAAAATATGTCCTTATCACTAGGATCTTGTCTAAAAGTGGTCCATAGATCCATGGTAAAGTTGAATTTATCATACTCGAGGATTGCTGCCAATGGTAAGTATAGTTTTCCTTCAGTTCTATCAAATCTCCAGTAATCAAGATTTTCTGGGTCTCCAGAGGTAGGAGTAGGATCAACGAGAACAGAGACCATTTTTGGACTGTCTTTGATCCCGTATACATCCACAATCCGAGCAATATCTTGCATTTCAATACCGGGTAATTGTCCGTTTAAATCTATCCAAGGCTGTCGAAGGTCTAGAGGTTTATTAAACTCGCTAGCTACTTCATTTGATAATTTCACATTTTTCTTAATTATATCGGTCTTTCTAAACGCCCGAGCGTAAGAATATATATCGGAGAGTGTGGAACTAATGCTCATAGGTTGATTATCTTCGTAGTCTTCAACATCACACCCATCAGCAGCCGTACCAGGAATAACATAAACCAGTCCAGCTAAGGTAATAAGTGCTTCTCCACCCCAGAATTGAACCAGTTTAGTAAAGTCATATGCGTCGTTTGAAAGTTTAAAGATAATAATACAATCATCAGTTGTCTCACTTGTATGTTGGAAATAATATTGTGATTCATGATAACTTTGTATAGTGTCAAATTCGTTTTCTCCGGTATCTGCTTCATTCCCAGGCCATACTACTTTATCCTCATAATCATTATAAGCATAAATCATACCTTCATAAGAAAGCCATCTATCGTTAGCATAGTCATATATTTTTAAATTTGGTCTAAATGACCATGTATCAAAATTAGTCACGTCAACACCCATATTAATTTTAAAAACTATATCGGCGAGTGAGCTTACATCACTTGGATTAATGCTGTCGAATGTTAAATTAAAGGGGTTGGCTAGCACAAATTCTTGTTCATGGTACCAACTATCTTCATATTGATAATTGGGAGAGTTTTTCAGGCCAAAGCCCTCATCACTCAATAACTTTGGGATTATAGTAAAATCGGATATCATGTTATCGGCTGAGAGGGAATTGACCACATCAGCAAAATTTGGATAGTAAATATTTGATTTAATATTGAAACTCATGGTATTCTTACCAAATGAGTCTTCTACAACATAATCACTTAGACTAGTGAAACCAGGAATAAGGCTACTCAAATTTGCTTCTGTTGATTCGAAATCTCCAGTATCATCAATTGTTTTCTTGTTAAAATTGCTGTCAGTTATAGAAAATTTTGTTAATTCTTTATTTCCGGCCTCAAAATTGAGTTGACCATTGAAATAATCTTCAAATGTATTTGGTTCATCCGACTTAATAATTCTAAATCGTAATTTATCCATTTCTAAACTATGAAAGAGCTCATCTTCAACTTGTCTGAGTTCAACCTTATCAACCACTAAATTATTTGTATAGGTAACTCCAGTACCTAAATAACCTTGTTCATCGCCAAGGGGGTATTCAAAACGATAATCTACTAAGGAATCTATGCTGGCCTTAGTAGAGTATTGTCCTGGTGTCACGGGAATTGATGACCATGTATAAAGAGCTCTTGCACCATTTGTAAAGTAAATGATCATTTCCAGTGAATTTAACTGACTATCAAAAGTTTCACTTCTAAAATCATAATCAATTGCAATGTCAGAGATGTAAATATTATCATAACCATAAGAAGCAAAATCATCGAAATACATCGAGAGTGTGTCATCAAACGTACTTAAGATTCCCGCATATTCTCCATCATTTGAATATATTAATTCCTCCCAAGTTTTAGGTGATGAGCTGGGAACTTTATACTCAAAACTAGATGATGATTTACTCCAATCACCACAGCTATAGTAAGGAAAGGTAGGATTGCTAATGGGGTTCCAGTTATATAATTTAAAATCAGGATTATACTGCCCTTGAGAGATAACCCCGTTATTGGTGGAAAAGTCTAAATCAGACCATAAACGTAAATCTTCAAAAGCATTATCTATATTCCCGATACCTTCATTAAATGAATATATTATTTCCCTATTGAGTGAAACATCCGAATAAGTCAAATCATTATGAGTCTCGTCTCCAGCACCTACATCCGGGAGGGAATCAGTATCAAGATAGTCTGATGCCCAACCTGAAGGATCTGTATAATTAATCTTATTGAAGACTTGGTTTTTTAATTCATATATTTTTATTTGATCACCTTGCGAAATAGATAAACTAAGATATAAATCTGTTATTTGATCTGGATCAAAAATGGAAGGATCAAATTTCCCTACATCAGTACTATCACCATTCACAGTCTTATCATCACCATTCACATAAAATTTCCATTTATTTATAGCATCGTAGGTAAATTCAATAGCGTTTATCCCTTCTTTTAAGGAGGTTCTAAGGTTTTGATGTAAAGGATTATAAGAATATGAATTAGAGTTTCCAATAGTGAAAGTTATTGGATCGCTGGGCTCTTCTATTCTAAAAGCCGCACGGTATATAGTGTCAGGATTGTTATTTATGTATGTCTTATTAGGAATAGAAGTATCGTCTAATGTTATTGTCCCTGAATTTAAGATTAATCCGCCATCAGCAACATTTTGGGTGTCTCCATTTACACTTAAATCCCATTTATCAGAGTTAAGATTATCTTTATTAGAGAATACTATACATTGAAGTTGACGAATAAAGAATGTGCTTCTTTCAATTAATGATTTTTGGAAATTTTGATCATCGTAACCTTCAAGAAATATTCTTAGAGTTATTTTTCCATCTTGAACAAAATTATCTGAAATATCCCTCGTATCTAAGCGTAAATAATTAAAATCATATATATGCTCTTCCGTGAAGTCTTGAGTATCTTCCCACCAGTCACCTGTGTCATGGTAATAATAATTAAATTTAAACTTATTATCTCCAATATTGGTGAAGATTCCGTCATCAATGTAATTAGTAGTATAATCACCAGTAGGTCCATATAAGAAATTCGCTTTATTAGGATCATTGTCTACAGCATAGTATCCTCCTACTGTATATGCCGAATCAGCATATATAGAATCTCCAAAGTTTTGAGTCTTGTATACTTTATAATCATTATCATCATCACCGGTTATAATATTTGTGGCATCAAATTCTTCATAATCACCTGAGATATCTGTGAAAAGCTGATCTTGACTTTCAAGGAGTGAAAATTTAAAATTATTGTACCCCGCACTAGTAGGAAAGTATCCTAAATCATAATCATTATTCCATCCCGAGCCAATGGGATTAATTTCATGAGCAAACGCGGTTGATAATAAGATATATTCAATGCTTTCGGGTTTTTCGTATGGATCTAATTGGAAGGAGACATCGACATACATATCCAGATCTGCGTTAGAAGGATTTGCCTGCCATATTGATAATAGATCGTCTTGAGAGGTAAGTGTGTCAATTATAGTGGCGCCTTCTTTATAAATACTAGGAATCGCTTGATTCTGGTCAGTAATTACCACATCAACTATTTCTGGCTTATACGGAACGGTATTATAGGCGATGGTAGCAGGAACTACATCTTCAGTAAGTAAGCCGATATTTCCAATTAAAGTGGAGTAATCAGGCATATCTTCTCTGAAATCTATGGAATCAGAAAGATCTACATCTTCGACCCATACTTCAAAATATTGGTTGTCATAGAGACTATTATAGTTACTTGGCTGATTAAGATCTTGCCCTGTGGCATACTGAGAAAGAGTCGCGGATGACGATATAACTCCGTCTGTTTCGGAGATAGTCCCGTAGTTCATACGGGTATTTGTAAATTCTGTTAATGATGAAAGCTCATTAACACTAGTTATATCACTCCCAGCAAATGTCCCTTGCGAAAGTATGTGAGGCATCCCCGAGGTGACATCATCAAACTGATAATTCCAATCTTCATATTGAGTCCCATAAGCAAAAGTATAATGGGAAGGATCATTAGGATTTAATATTTGAAATTCTAACTTATCTGAAACCATTTGAGCGTTTTTAGCGGCTACATTTCCGACTAGTGTATACTCATCGGTTTGATAATTTGCCGATAGGAGACCTTCAGCAACACCAACAGTCGCTTCATAGAAGTAGCGTACTTCATAATAGATATCTGCATCAGCTTCGGTTTTGGATCGCCAATCCCACTCTTCTTTAAAGCAAACCAAAGATTGTCTATCGGCACTAATATAATATCCTGTAGGATCTATTGGTCTAAGATCATCATAAATATAAGCACCGCCTCCAAATATATGATCTCGATACTTATCAAATTCATAAGCACTAATTACTTCTATAATAGGGGTATTAGATAGGGGAAGAACTGAAGTATTAGCATCTTCTTCATAAGCAAATAAATCCCATTTTCTAAATGTATCAATCGCAAAGAATACCGGAATTGTAGAAAGAGTGATTATATCCGTGGTTATAGTTGTTTTCCATAATCCTTGTGAGGAAGCAATTAAAACTGATTCATAATAATCTTCTTTAGACTTGACTAATTGCCGTACTCGAAAATCATAGATTTCATTTGAAAATGAGTTCAGTTCACCTTTAAGATTAAATTCTGTTTTATACCATGTTTCAATTGAGGGATCAAAAATATAATATAAAATTATATCGTCTTGATTGTAATTTATCATGGATAAACCGACGACAAGCACATCTCCTATTTGAGAAGTGAATGAATTAATCTCCATAATTGCTCCTTTAATTTCGTTTTCAAAAGTAGTAAAGTTTGAAGCTAATTGTCTATCGATTGAAAACATTGAAGAATTTATGATTCCATTAGCAGAAGGGTTTAAGAATCCGATATAGATATTTTCACCCATAATATGGAGTGTACTGACAACTTTAAGCGCAGGAAGTTGAGTAGCGTCATTATCTTGAGTCATTAAGAGAGAGCTATCAAAATCAAGTTTTGCGATATAATTTACATCATTAGAAGGGTTACTCACACAAACATACATAGAAAGGAACTTATCACCATCAATATCCAATATATATTCTTTAATTTCAGCAGTAGGAAGCGCCTCTGGCAGGGAAATATCCGTATTCAAAATAGTTTGATTAAAAACATAATTTTTAGCGTCTGAATCGAAAATATATAGTGAAATGTTATCTGCTGCCGAAAGTTGATTAAAAATAATCAAATCAGTTAAATTATCCTTATTTAGATCATAATTATCAAGCACTTTTCCTATAAGGGAAAATCCGAGTGAGACTGTGAAATTAATATACCATTGGTGGTTTGACTCATTAAATGAATATACAAAAATATCTCCGTTGCTGCTTACTAAAAAGGGATGGAGTACTTCAGAATCATCAAACACCCCATACGATCCGTAGAAATAATTTGAACTTGGTTGCTCGCTAGATGTATAATTTACAGGAATATATCCTCTCTGGTGTGGTAAGAGCTTATAAAATGTATTGTTATCTACATGCCAATCGACTGTAAATGTACCGTCGCTGGTAGTGGTTGATCCTAGGGGGAGCCATATCTGGTCAACGTAATCCCAATAGCTCATATCTACGGTTACGTCGCTTTTATTTTCATGGATGTTCCAATTATCTAATAGACCTGTAAATTGGATTGGGTTCTGAGTATAATTTTGATCTCTATTATAATAAATGACATCTCCAAAATCAAGAGCATTCTCTAAATTATTTGAGCCTTCTTCTATGACAAAAATATTTTGAAGTGTTATATAATTGTGATTTGCTTTGTCCCACACCTCTGCTTTTATGTAGCTGAATCCGTCGGAAAAATCTTTAGAATTCAGTTCGAAAGTATATGTTGGATGGGGAAGGGTGGTTGGGTCATATACCATATCTCCTAGGTAGAAATCACTTGCATTAAATAATTTTATTCGTTTTATATTATGTAAGAATAGAAATCCGTTGTCAACATAATAGGAATCACTTGTACTATTATATATATATCCTGGAGTAAAGTAAAGTGTGCGATGTTCTGGATTTGAAGTTCCAAACAAAAGATTTCCCGCACTCGCAGTCTTTCCAAGAAGCCAATAATTACTTCCTGAACTACTTCCTCCAATAATCTGACCGAAACTTCCTTTAGCTTTGAGATCGTCGAAATTTGCTTCATATACTTGAGACTTTATAGTATTTCCAAATTCATCCTCAGCTTGAAGATAAAATTCAAATCGATCACGAGTAAATTTTTGCGGATAGTCATAATGTAAGTTGTATTGTGAATCATCATTATCAAAACCAAATAATTCCTCCCACCAATTTTGAGGAGGGCTATTGAGATAATCCTCTATATTAAAATTTTCGAGTTCCCATAAATCACCATTTAGGGTAAAGGGGCTATTCCATGAAATATCGCATTTAACACCCTTGAGAGTAATATTCTCTGTCAAATAATTACTATATCGCTCGTCAAAGGTAATTTCTTGGCGATAATTATCGAAAAAGAAGGGTATTGACTCCCCGCTGGGCGACACTGCTTCCTCGATATCATAAATTCCCAGATCAATAAAAGGAATTTGTTGAGCTCCCCACCATAATGCGTTTTCATAAATAAAGTCTGTTCCATTCCACCAATTATCGTAAAATGAATAAGTAAGATTTTTCGGCGATAAGTAAGAAGTATGAATAGGATTAGAAGCAACTCTCTTGATTTGAAGGCTTGACCAAACTTTTGAGCCACTTTCTATCCGATAAATAGCAGGATCTCCTAAAACTTTTAAAATATGAATATCAACTGATTGTATATTGGAAATATCGCCAATGTCTAACTTTAAATCTATATTTTCATTAAAATAAATCTCATCATCCAATTTTTCATTATATAGCAATATATTTTCAAAGGTTGGGGGCGAATTATCTATTTTTATTGGAAACGTGTATTTAATAGTATTATCAGCAATATCAATAAATTCAAAAGTAATATCATGAAGGCCGTCTGGAATTCTCATGGAATCAATAATAAGGTCATTAAACGTATCAGGAAGGTTATAATAATGGCCTAGGTCAGTATATTCGCTATTTGTATAGAGATGTAAAGATTTCACTGATTTATTGAATAATAATCCTGCAGTATTTTGAATAGTCATTAATCCTGAACCATTAAAAAGATAACCATTTGGCAATGTATCAGGGAAAAATCCTAATTCTGTATCATCAAAAAAGACATCATAATTATAGAGTTGGGAAGTATATCCAAGAGAATCATTTGCTTTGATTCTGATATTTTGAGTCTCGTCTAAAAGGGGTTCATTAAAATTAAAAATCCAAAGATTTCCAGTTATTGATACTTGACCGTTAAAGTCTCTCCATCCCCCGTCATCAATTTCCAACGAAACAGAATCCACATTGCTGGGGTCTAAAATTTCAAACGAAATCGAACCTGATGTATGATTTAAATAGACACCGTTGGAAAATTGAGGGATAATAGCAGGTCCATCATGATCTATATTTACCCCTGTATATGTTTTAGTAAGTATATTATTGTGTATATCATATGCGGAAAACTGGATAGTATATAGGTCAGAGACTAAAGTGTTAACATCCAAATTTAAAATAAAGGATGGACCATCCTTTATAGTAATCGAATAAAGATATTCAACCTTCACGTCGTATACGTTATGCTCCATAAAACTATCATCAAATTGGATAAATAAACTTCTATTGTCGCCATCCTTTAGGCTATAATAGCAGAAAAGCTCACTTGGGTCAATAGTAGTCCTAAAAGATCCGTCATTATCAGAATCAACATACAGTTTAGTAATTTCTAAAATATTATTTGGAAGTGAATCTATAATCAATACTTGTTGCCCTGTAAAACTACGAGTTGTCTGATGCGTTAAGTTAGTATTATCTCCAAGATTAGTGTTAGGTATAAACTCATATTCATAAACATTGGAAAAATATTGACCTGTTAATTTAATTGTTGGTCTTTGGTTATAATAGGGGATCCCGTGAGGGTTGGAATAATCACTTGTAATATTTAAAATAAATTCGGTTGAAGTATCAAAAACGGTATCGTTTGGCATGAAAATCTCCCTATTGGCTTCTTCAATAGATTCTACCGTTCCAACATCGTTATTATAAATCAATTGTATCATCTGAGGGGTAAGTTCGTAGTTGAAGAATCGGAAGTCGTCAATAGTTCCATTCAGAATATTATGACTCCACCTAGAATTATAATATCTGGCACCAAAACCAGCATGGGTTGGAGTAGATCCTGAATACGTTTCAGTATGAGCTACTATGTTTCCAAATTGAATTCCGTTCTTATAGAATATAACATTATCGCTTGTCTTTACAACAACAACGTGTGTCCAGATTCCTATTTCGACTAAATCAACATCACTAATTGCTGTACCTCCAGACGGTAGGTATTGGTCGAAGGCTAAAGCCCCGTCAGTTCTAATAGTTATATAATTACGGGTATTTCCATTATTATCATATTCGCCGTATAGAGAAGCAACCTCCTCTAAAGTATCTACTTTCACCCAACCCGAAAAGGTTAACGGGTCTTGATCATTGCTAAATAAAATTGGAGTATCTACATAATCTATTTTAAATATTTTTAGCTGGTCAAGATCCAACTCAAAGCTATAAAAATCATTCTCTCCTAAGAAGTTCAAGTGAATTTCATAATTTGCATCATAATAATTTGGATTTATAGTAAAAATATTTTCTACAAAGGTATCATAATTAATTGATCTTATAATATCCCATTGTTGGGAGTTAAAGTCCCAAATCGTAAAAGTAATGGGTTGAGTAATATTGGTACGGTAAGAATAAAACAACTCCAAAGAGGCCGGAGTGCCAGTAAACCGTAGAGGGATAATTGTAGTAATATTTACAGTTCCAGGAACTTCAGATATAATTTTAGAATAACTTATTTGCAATACATCTATGCTTAAAGTGGTAGAGGATGTTTCGGTAGAAGTTAAGTATCGTACTTTTACTGTATTGCTGGGACCTATATATTTTTGGTTAGGGATTAAGCTTAAGTCAAGTGAAGTACCTTCTTGAATATCAAAATGTGGGGTCGCATCAAGCCAATCCCATACTAGGAATGTGACACTTCCTTGGGAAATTTGATGCTCAAAATCTAATGAATCAATACTATACAAATCTTGACCAATAGGTATGTTGTCTAGCGACCATTCTGCCGTGGCATCAATCCAGTGGTCGTTATGATGGAAATAAGTATACTCAGACCTCAACTGATCAATAGTTAAAACAAAAGGACTAGAAGATGTAGCAGTAACGCGAACTTCTACGGTACCTGAATTATGGTATTGACCGGAGGATAGACTAAGCGACAAGCCTGAGGGCGTATACCACCCACCGGACCCTTGATCCTTGACTGTAAACGTGACAGCGGGGCCATCTGTCCAGTAGCTCCATCTTAAAAGATCCATAGAATAATAGCCATTCACATCCCATTCTGCGGTTGCTCTGGCATCGTACTTAGCACCGGTCTTACGAGTATAACTGAGGTATAATCTATCCATTTGGATATCAAAATCTTGATAATTGCCACTATTAGATTGAAATCGTACTCTTACTTGCCTTGATGAACTAATATATGGATTCCAACCTACCTGCGGTACATATCCTTCATTAATTTTCCACCCTGTCGTAGTTCCGTGTGTTATCTCCTCATCATAATTAGAAATATCCCAATTATAAATGTCAAAATCCATATGAACTGCTAGGGTCGTTCGGTAATCATAAACCAAGGAATCTATTGATACATAATTTGTACTTGGCACATTCCAAGTAACATACCAATTGTGCAAGTATTCTGGTTCGTCATAATAAATTTTGGCATACATAGCCTCTATATAAAATGACTCGTAGCCAGAAATGGTCCAAAAATCTAATCTAACTTGTAACGCATCAGCATGCGCATCACCATAATAGTCAGTAAAAGGTACATTCCATGCTGTGTCTGCTTCGGTGGTCCACTCATTTGTAGTATAATACCACCCAATGTTGTCTGTACTTGACCAGCTTGTATAACCTTCAAATCTATAAGATACTTGCACAACAGCCATTGGCTCTATGTAAACTGACCTTCCATATGCTTCTACTTCTATTCTAGTTATATAACTCCCAGCAGGAATTACTACGTCACCCATATCAAAGTAACAAGAATCTGAATAATCTCCTTTAATATTCCCTCCGCTAAACCCAGTTGTGGATGGTATTCTGACACCATCATCAATATTGTCGTATAATGTTCCTGAGGTCCAACCCGAATTATAAGCATCAAAGCTGGGGTCAGAATAGACTGATGATGGGGTTCCTTCAGCGACTCCCGTATGACCTGCATCTATTTCTGCAATTTCTGCAGTTGGGGGATCAGAACCTCCATCTGATATCAGGTCCCCTGTCGTTTTATAACTTCGGTATGGGTTGAATGTAAATTCAGACCATTGCGAAGGAGCGTCTTTATACCCAGAAACATCATAAGGATCATAATTAGCAGTGATGGTCATAGGATCAGAACCAGTATTTAATAAATTTCCATAATCAAATACTCCTTCTTTATTGCTGAACTCTCCTGATGATGGAACGTCTCTACCATCATTATAATATATAGAATCATAATCAGATACGATAGTGGGAAACGGGGCCCAATTACCCTTGTCTAAGGGAACTTCAAATTCAGACTGCAAGGGAACATCAATGTCATTATAATAATTATCATAAAGGCTTGGGGCTGTTGATAAGAATGAGGAATAAGTATCCCCTACATCCTCTAAATCTCCATAAGATATTAAAGAACCGTTATTTATGGTAATATCATCAAGTTGAGAAGGTAAATGAATAATTCCTTTAAGATCTAGTGCAAAATCTCCCACTCTCCCATTTACCCAATTCTCTGATCCGACTAGTGTACCGTTCCCACTTCCAGCATCATTGTATACCAATATGCCAGAACCGTCATCGAATCTCCACCACGAATTTTCAGAGACGCCGTTAAGATCCATAAATTCTTTTTCGATTTGCAAGTCATCCACATGAATGTTTGTATCAAGACCTAGAGATAAAGTTAGGGGAATCGTTAGAGTGATACTGTGGAATTTCAAATCTGAAGCTTGAATCGTTAAAATTTTGGTATCAACGGTTTGATTTTCAAAATTAAAGTCTAGGGGATCGAATTGTATTTCTCTATAGAAATAAATACCTTCGCCAAGAGAACTTACTTTTGTAAATGTATAGACAACTCCACTTACAGTCAAATTGAGGTTGGTTAAATCTTGAGCTATAGGAATAATTTTGAAATAAATTGAGTCAAAAATATTATAAATATGATCAAATGCATAGTTTTCAATATATAAATCGGAAAAGTAGTTTTGATCATTGATAAAAGAAAATTCTAAAGCAGTAGAAGGATTTCCATAAAAGTCGTATCCAGTTATTTTAAAAGATACATCTCCATCAGGTACATATTTTACATCCCAATATAAAGTCTCGTCTGCTTCGTAAATTTTAGGGTCATTCCTCCATCCCTTTCCGTAATCATATGATAGCGTATATGTGTCGAAATCTTGAGCGACAGAAGTTATTGAGCCATTTATTATTCCGTCAAAATTACTGGGAGTAGTCCAACTACCTCCAGCTTGTTCGATTTGATACAAAATATCATTATTATTAGCAACAGCACTTATTGTTGGCCCAACTAAATCTAAATAGATATCCTGTTTTGAAATGTTATAGAAATAAGTTCCGAATAACGGGAATAACATTTTAACCTCAACACGTATATCAAAATTAGTAGAGCTCATCCACGGTAAGTTACTCAATGGAGCTGAAAAAGGAGCAAATGTTGCATTATTTAGAAGTTCCCAGTCGGATGTGCCTTGTTTTTGAGCCCAAAACTTAGCAAATTCAATTTGGGATTCAGTAACTGGCGGCACCGCAAGAGAAACAGTATCAAATTTACTTGCAGTATCTCCTATATTTAAGGTATTTGAAAATTTATTTACAATTGTTCTATTAACAAATATACTAGAAGTTATGTTAGGCCCACCATTATATCCTTCTGCTATTATATACCATGTGCCATTGGGTATGTTATCAGTCTGAATATAATGATCAAATACTTGGGCAGATCCTGAGTATTCTATTAGTTTTGTCCAATCTACCTTATTCTGACCTGTTGGATATTCATCATTAAAGTAATATATTACCTTTGTAAGAGGAAATTCACCATTATTTATAGTCGAAAGCTTAATATTTCCTGAAACTTCTTCTAAATCATTGATATTATCCCATCCTTGGTCAGATAATGAAAACGCTTGAACAGTAATATCGGGGGGTGAATTAAGGACTGTAATATTGGAAACTGTCGCATTACCCTTGAATCCCAGATTATCTTTGAATACAACACATAATTCATATATCGTGTCGTCTACAACCTTTGATGTATTCCAGTTAAAAGTATAATAGGAATACTCATCTTGGTAAGTATACTGAGTTATGTTAGCAATTAAATCGTATCCGTTCTCTTCTCCCATATATTTATAATTATAATAAAGAGCAATCCAATCAAAATTGTCGCCGGCGGCTCTAACTTCTATATCAGATATCCCTGAAAGAACGTCGAAGCTTCTAATTTCCGTAAATTCGGGAAGAATAGCTCCTTGAATAAATTCAAAAATTATATCATCCACAAAAATACCCCATTGATTTTTGAATGTCTTTTCTGATGTGATGTAATAGGTATCAATAAACTCTGAGATAATTTTAAGGTAAATATATTCGGTGTCGGTTACAATTTCTTCTCCATATACGTATATCTTTAAGGGATCTGTCATGTGATAAAATTTCTCGCCTTTGGAGTTAATGACATTATCGAAGTCATTAATATCAAAATCTTGCATTTTTATTACTAAATCTCCGTACTCGGATAATATTTTTGAATTGAATTGATTGAAGACTTCGATTTTTAACTTAAGAAGCTCGGTTTTAAATTCTTGGAACGCTTTATCGAGGTCTGTGCCATTCTGATAGGAGAAAAATGGATGTGTATATAAAATGGCTCTAAGATTATAATCAGCAGTACTATTGTCTGAGTATAAGTTGGGAGACACAATACCTGCTTTGCTTTCTAGTTCGGGACCGTCAACTAAAAGACCGTTGAAAGTATCATAATATCCTATACAATCAGAAGCATAGAGATTAACTAGATTGAGGAAATCTGCGGGAGTCGTATAGTTAATATTTCTTTGATTTGTCGGTAAATAATAACGATTATCTCCTTGGGAATAGGAAGGGTAATAGGAATTGCTCAAGGAAGAAAACGAGATAAAATCATCTCTGTCATCGATTGTTAAATCAAAATCAGAGATAGTATTCATGTATGCTTCTTTACTTATTTTTTCAAAAAATGTGAAGATGTTATTATTTTCAGAGACAACAATATCTTGCTGTTGAGGGCCACTACCATTCTGCCAGAGTATAGGTAAGCTAAAATTATTAAATATTAAATTAATTCCATTTTGGTATCCAAAATCATTTAAATCAATTGTTTTCACTTTAAATTGGAAAATGATATAGACATTCTCGTAACTGTCCTTAAGAGTCTGAAACAGGGAAAATATAGCTCGTTTTTCAGCGGTCGTCAAAACAAAATAATCATCTTTATTAAATATATCGACTGTCTGGTTCTGAATATTAAGAGAATAATACAACGTTCCAAAATTCTTATTCCATTTAGTTTCTAAATTAATGTCATTTAAACTATATCCCGTAAAAATGTCTTCATAGAAAATCTCATCAAATATAACTAAATCAGGACTTGCATCATTTTCAACCATAACAAGAATTTCGCACTCTAAATCAGAAGCAGGAGCAAAGTATAATTCTCTAAGGGGATCATAAAGTAAACTGAAAGCATCGTAGTCGATCAGTAAATCAACCATATTATTGTCAGACTGGATAAAGGAAGGATCTGAGAAGAATGAAAGTGAATCAAGATCAATTTTATTTGAAATTAAGAATTCACTCATGGTATATGAATTAGAATTATCTGATTGTGTTAAGACCCCAAAAGTTTGCGGAGTGAGAGTCTTAGGAACTATTTCAAATGATATATCTACATTATCAATACCCATTTGAAACCTGTCGATATCTCTGGTCTGATTTAATGACCAATCATCTTTTACTAAATTAAATCGTAAATTAAAATGTTTAGAGAAATTAACTGGATATGGGAAATTAACTTCAAATGGATATATCTCGTTTTGAATTCTATTATCAGAAGAATCAATATCGTTAAATGTAAGTGATTCAAATGAGAGATCATAATAATATCTCAAATAACGAGGATAAAAGGTACCGAGATTATTTTGTATCCATAATGTGAGATTTTGGGAGTTCCAACCTGTATCTAAAAGGATGTATTGCGTGTCACCATCTTCTAATGAGACAATAAATCTCAATTGATCTTCACTCTCAAGTAGATCATTAGTAAATGAACTTAGGTCAATGTCAAAATAAATACTCATATTTCCAGTAAATTCGTCTCGATCAAATAACTGGGGATAAAAATCAGCAGCTAAGGTGCTGAAGGATGTTAAGTCCGATCGACGAGAAGAAGTAAATTGTACATCCCAATTATTTGAGTCATTAACTGAAAAAGTCCAGAAAAGTCCGTTAGACCAGTAACTATCAGGGTTCATTTCTTGCGAACTATCACTACTTATAATATAGAAAGGGCCAAGTCTTTCGTCTGTTACTGTATCCAAATACATATATTGAATTTTCCACTTTTGCTGCTCCCCTGATTTTTTATAATTAGTTTGATAAGCAATAAACATCGTATTGTTGAAACCGAAATTAATAATGGGATTAAGCATCTTATAATAAATGTAATCATCGGGATTTATCGGATCTAATATTTCTTCTTCATTATCAAATTGTCCACTGCTACTATTGAACATGGTATGTTTAAAGACGAGTTGGGTTAGTGAACTGTTAAAAGTACTTGAATAAATGATGTTAAGTAAATCATTGTAATCGTATTTCATGTCTGCTTGTCGTGAAATATTATTATCGAAAATACTGCTTGAAATAATAATATCATTCTGAAAATTATAAGAGCTGTTGGTTACATCTAAATACACTGTTCTATGAGTACTGTTGATATACCTTTCATAAATTAATGCAAATTCATTTTTTATAGTTGAGACTTCTATAGTTAGATTCTGAGGATTGATATAATCTTCTAAAGAATATTTTACATAAAAATAAGAATCTATTGGTAATTCGTAATTAAAGGATATATTCAAATTCTCATTCCCGAAAGTACCTATGATTGAATAATTATTTCTATTAAGTCTATAAGCATTTGATTCAATTTCATAAGCACTTAGTAAAGTATCACTGTAAAATATATCTTTAATACCTTTTACTGCTGTGACATTATCATAAAAGAATGAACTTAAGGTATAATCTGTGGTACCACCAATATATGAAGTTCCTGAATAGAAAAATGGACGGGGATCGTACAAATCCATAAATAAAAGATCTTCAGGGAAAAGAATTTTATCTTGGTCAAATAGAAGAGATTGGTTTCCAAATATTTTAATGAATTCTTCTTCTGTTTTAAATAGAGTTATAGACTGACCTAAATGATCTTTAATGGAAATGGATACAATTCCAAAAACACTAGTAGAATCAGTCTGGCCAAAGTTGAAAGAAATTTCTGTGGAATCCGGAGTGAGGAGTGTAGTATTTGAAACAAGTTGAAATAAAATTTGAGGGGATTCGATATTGCTGTAGTAATTTATTCCCTTCTCGGATGTGACAGGTTGCCACGTATAGTTTAATGAGAATAAATCCAAATCTAATCTAAATTGAGAATTATTTAATCCGTGAATTTGTAGTATTACTTCATAATTGGCATTATAATAATTTGAACTTGTAATTTGATACGAGTTTTCTGTAAATGTCTGATAAATGGAAGTATCAATCAAATCGTATTGCTGAGTGTTATAATTAAAAATGCTAAGGTTCATCTGCTGACTGATGTTTGTCGTGTAAGAATAAAGAACTTCTATTGCTTCTAAAATCGATCCTGCTGGTTTTGAAGGCATATCAAATGTAGAAGTGAAAGATAGGTTATAATCAAATACAAATGAAAGCGAAGTATTAAAAATTGAAATTTCATCTAATTCTCCATTAAAGCAAGAATATTTTAATGTCTCAGCGCCGATAGTCAAATTACCCCCACTTGCCGGGTTACCTCCACCATTCCACGGTTCAGCAGATCCTGTCGCCGCAGAGTAATACCATATATCTCCGATTTTTACATCAACGTTAGAACTTGTATTAAATCTAATTAGAATATCTATCCATTGATTTGCAATAATTGCATCATTAGTACCATATTGAGCGCTCACCCCACCATTTGAATTGATATACAGATCTAAATATCCACTTTCATTGACTCCGATCTCTATTGTTCCTTGTTTTGCAAAAAATACATTTTTAACACCGTTGTTACTCTGATTTGAGGCAAAAGATGTTATATTAATCTTCGCTGAGATTGTAAATTCATCATTTGAAGACCCCAGCACATCGTCCATTATGTCATCGAAATTAACTAAATCGTAATTACTGTAAGTACGGGTTTTGTAGCTAGCATATAAGCAAAGTTCTTGAGAGGTATATTCGCTATAACTGCCAAATGAACTTGATGGACCGTCAGAATAGGTATCATCATTATAAATAATTTTATTGCTACCAGAATGGTATCTGATATCTATTTTAGTTCCTTGAAGTATAGCTAACCAATAATCCCCGGCTGGTAATGAAACTGGTGAGGAAAAGTCGACATCCCACCATTGAAGGGTATCGGTCATTATAGTAAGTTGAGTGTAGTTTAGAAGGTCTCCAGGAGTACCAAAATTATCAGAATAGATAACTCCAACAGCTTCTTTAGGAGTCTTAGCACCACCACCGAGATCGGCATAAAATGTAAGTTTTGTAACTTCACCATCTTCGGGTAATGTAAATTTAGAGGCGATTTTAACGTTCTTACCTTCTCCGTATTTAGATCCACTAGTTGATGTATAACCAAATGTATTGAAATTCCACCCCTTTACGCCATCACCGTCAAACAAAAGGGAATTATCAGAAATCCCATCCGTCCATTCTGTGTCCCCTTCCAACGTGCCTTGGTAATTATGTATTACATCATTTGTTGTCGGACCTGTTCCTTCAGAAAAATCAGCTAGGAAATCAAGGGATGATATGTCAAGACCAGTAGTATTTGATGTAAAGGAAGTGAAATCATAATCTTGACTTAATAAATCTCCTGACCAATCTGAATCACCTTTGAGCAAATTAAAATCACTAGGTTGGGCTGGAGCATTCTGAGAAGATTGAGATGAACCAATCATCATATAGGAAAGGTGATCATTCACAACGACGGGATCTGAAAATGCTGAAGGTATATATGTCGAATTTAATTGAGAATAAAAAATGTTTTTAATGATATCATCGACATCTTCGTTATTTCTACTTCCGGGATCAGGATCAATCCACGATATATTCTCATAGGAGACTCCCACAAGGCATTCCGCATGTACTAAGTCTAGATTATTATCATATACATTTCCAAGTGGAATTAAGGCAATATCGGGAGCGACCATTGCAGCTGTATCAAGGTTATTAGCATTGTAATTAGTAACATTCCTTACATCCTTCAAAAGAAAATCTTTAAGACTAAGCCTTCCATAAAGAATATTCCATTCAGTTTCTCCATCAGGGTGCATGTCTTGATTACGCTGTTGCCATACTACATGTAAATCAGTAGAACTAAGGGCTATTGAAGGGGCTAATTGGTAAATTGCGTCATTTCCGGGATCATATATTCGAGTAGGTGTCGAAAATTCACCATCTGGTCTAATGGCATAAGACATATATAATTTCCATTGATCATCTTGAGAATATCTTCCGGCGAAAATAATTATAATGTACTTATCATTAGAAACGATTTTTGGAGTGACAAATCGCTGTTTGATATCATTTAAAGTATTATCTGTATCTCCGTAACTTACAAACTCATCTTTAATAACACTTTGAAATATTTCCGATATATTTACAGGAGGGTTTACACCTAATAAATCAAAGACAGCCATACCATTTGCATCTATCTCCCTCCAAGTAGGAGCTAGGTTAATATCATCTCTCTCGGCAAAAGTAATGTCTTGTCCTTGTTGTGAGAAAATCCCAGAAAATAAATCCCATGAAGAATCTAATCTAAAATCGTTATCAAAGAGGTTGTTGTTTATTAATCCTGGATAATTATTATAAGTTAAAATTTCTCTACCAAGCGTAATTAAGTTATCATAATTCCAATATAAAGGCTCAGTAGTACCGATAGTAGGGGAACTGAAATCTGAAAACCCGTTTAAAAAATCAAACCCACGATAATAAGTCGGTGGATAAAATGCTTCAAGTGTGGCATAATCGAAGCGTAGAGATATGGGATCGGTATATCCTGGAGCAATGTTGAAGTTGCAATTAATCTTTATTTGAAATTTTTGACCTGCTTCTGAAAAATAATCAGTTAGATTAATATTAACTATTTGCCAATTAGAATTTGGGCCAAGGGTGTCATAATAATCTTGATAATCGTATTGTTCATGAACAAGCAACCCATCTCTGAAAACTTGAGATTGTAATTCAACATAAATATCACTTGGATTTGGTGTTCCATAGTTATAGAGTTGATATCGATATGTAAAAGTAGCAATGTCTGCAACTGTGCCTAAGTATCCAATTACCGGTGATTCGATATATGTATTCAAGTCGTCTGATACATCAAGATATATGATATCTGGTAGACCGGAATCAAAGCTATAAGTTGGAGATTTAGTCCATTGAAGATCATTTATAGAAAACTCAGTATGATAATATAAATGAGAAGTAATTTGGAACTGATTAGTATTATAATCATCAAAATTGGTTCCATTATAAGTGGTTTCAGGAATATCAGGCCATTGAGAAGTATGAATAACTTTTCCTCTTGCTATTTCACTATCTTCATAATGATAAATATCTTTATACCATAAGCTCTGGGATCCGTTGTATGAAATTTTACCCCTCATATATTCTCTATGATGAGTTCTTGAAATCTGTGTATAGGAAATAAGCCCATCATCACCAGTAGTATAATCAGTAACTTTTTTGAATATTTGTTGATTTTGCTCTCTTTGGGTTAAATAAAGAGAAAATTCTCCTGAGACGGGATTTCCTAAAGAATCTTCTACACGAGTCTCAAAGTGGTTTTCCCAACCTAAAATTTCTTTATTTTCTATTGAGTAAATGCTTCCTCTTCTAGTGGTTCTCAAAGGAGTTATTTCACCATTGTAATCTGGATTGAAAGCTAAGAGATCCTTCTCAATAGTTATATTATATTTATAACTATTAGAGACTTTACTGAGCAAGAATCCTTCTTGGGCAATCGAATAGATCTTTAATTCGTATTTTCCAGGAAGAACCGATTTAGATTCTTTATTTAAATCTATTTGTAAATAAATATCCCTTTCTGAAAAAGGACCTCTTAAATTTCCAGAACTAAATGTATGAGTTCTTATTAAAGTTTTAGTTTCAACAGGATAATCATCTGGGACTTCCACTTCAATTGGATGTAATTCGGTAAGAATAGTAATAGATTTTGCACTAGAAATCCCTAAAGAAAATCGTAAAACCATTAAGGAATTAAAAGTTACATCTTCAAGATCTTCTATTTCATCAATATAATCTAATTCACCTAATTCGTATTCTAGACCATTCCTTCTAAATGTTTGGGGTACGACAGCAAAAGAGGGGGTCGATAATGCTTCTTTGTTTAAGGACATTGCTGACCAACCAATAATCATTGGAAATACTATAAGATTTATAGTAACAACAATAGCTTTTATTCTCCGCCATTTATCGTTCTGCGTAATGACTTTATTTTTAAATATACGGTACCGTTGTTTTAGGCTTTTAATCCTATTTTTTTCATTAACCCATGCTAAACTACTTTCTTTAGGTTTAGATGTCTTTTTAAATGAACTAGGAATTAAAATACAGAAAATTGGAGCCATTATAGCATATAAAGTTAAACCTTCAAATAAAAGATTAGAGCCAAAGAGCATTATACATAACACTACCGAAAAAATGGCAAATAGGCATATTGAAACAAGACTTTTTAGGCGATCTCTGGGCTTCTGGAATAATCTTTTAACTCTATATTTAAAACGCAAAGAATTATAATCGGGGAGAGGGATTTTAGAAGGTTTTAAAGAAGAAAAAAGAAAAAGAAGGGGTACGAAAAACATTATAGCGAACATTGCTATTAAAATCGTTGTTGGATTGTAATAGTTATGATAACCAAAAGTCATTAATGGAATAAGCAAGTTTAACGTAATAACAAAAATGCCCAATTTTAACCATGACGGTATGTTATTTAAACGATTTTTTAAATCAACCTTCATGTTGGTAATTTTTACCTTACGTGCTTTCCTTTTCAGAAATCTTTTTAAATTTTTATCAATTAATATATTACTCAAATTTATTCTCACCCAATTCGTATAAAATTAATTTGTTAATCTCCTGAATAAAATATGATTTTTTTTCAGGATGAAGTATAATTTTAGAGACTAATCTGTCAATCTGCTTTTTGGCAAAAAATACTCGTCCAGTTCTAAATGATCTGTAATTAAATTTGAGGACTTCATCGCTAGGTACTTCTACCATACCTACAGGTTCCCAGATCACTATTTTTTGACTTTTAATAGACATTATTAATCTCCTTTCTAATTATTAATATCCAATATTTATAAAGAAAAATAACCTTCTAAGCATGTCCTCACAATTTTACAAATCTTTATAAAACTGGTCCTTTATCTTTTTTTGATATGAATGTATTTTTTTTTCTCACTTATATAATTTTCTGTTCGGAATAAGTCTGTACAAAAAATTGGGAGGCAGTTGTGTGTAAAAAACTCCTTGACATCCGTCAAGTATTTAATAACTATTGAGAGGAATTTTTGTACCAAAATTCCTAAAATCATAGTATGATTTCATCTCCAATTTTTTCTTTAAATAGAAATGGTATAATAATGTTTCATTATGATCTATAAGCTAATTCCGAAGGTTTGGAAAATAAAAGGAATTTTTAAGGAAAATGATAAAAATCATGGTGTTATTGAGGATCAAATGCGATGTATAATCAAATATCTTATGTATAAATTTATTGCGGAAAAAAATGAATGTACGGTACAAGAAATAAGTAAAGAATTTGGGATCATTGAGAATACTGTATATAAATATATAAAGATTGGGGCAAAGATAGGATATTTAAAGAAGGTCAACAATGATGCTGATTTGAGGAGAGTAATTGTAGTTGCTGGACCAAAAATAAATAAATTTCTAGAGGAGTATGAAAGAATCGTTTCCACATTCTATCAAAAAATAATCCTTGAATCAAAGAATTTGTTGTAAAAAAATTTCAAAATTTTTGAGTACACTGGACAGGTGTCAAATATTTCTTGGTCAAAAACTCATTGAACCCCCTTGAAGAAATCAACCTTAAAATCAGATCGGTTTGATAGAGATATGAATCAATATGAAAATGTTTTTATATTTAAGTGTTTTAAATATTTATCAACCAGAATACGATCATACAGTCTTTATTCAAAAATAATGATTATATGTATAGTAATTTAAGATTCTATAAAACAAAAAAGGGTGTGAAATTTGACAAAAATGAAGAAAATAAGTTTCTATTTTGTAATGGTGCTGATAACATAATGTTAATGGATAGTCTTGATGATGGTGATGGAACTGGTAGTGATGGAATTCCGGGATTTGATCCATTTTTAATAGTTGGAGTCATTTCTATTGTTAGCCTTGTTTTATTAAAAAAGCGGATGAGAAAGTGAAATCTATAAAAATTTATTTTTCTTTTATTTTATAAATTAAATGTCTCAACAAAAATCTACTTTTAAGGAAAATTACAATAATGGAGAACTCACCCTTAGAGGTGATTTTTCGGGGATTTTAGGAAAGAAAGATCTCCAGAATTTTAAAAAAGATTTATATAAAATTTTAATTGAGATTCATCATACGAAATTACGAAGGTTCGAGAATTCTTGGAGACGCTTTAATTCATTATTGAAACGCTCAGAAAGATTATATAAGAAATTACCTACTTCTATTAAGGTCGAAGGAATTAACTCATTATTAGTATCCGAAAAAAAAATAGCAAAGTTTATTGACACTTATCAACGAGAAGAATTAAGTGAAGATCCGGTAGGAATATTGAAAACTGCTACGAAAAAAAGAGAGGGGATAAAAGATGAAATTAGTAATAGGAGAAAAGAGCAAGTTTCGCAGATAAAATCATTGAAAATAAAATTTATTTCTGACCAATGGAATAAGTACGAGGTTTTTTTTAACGAGGATCTTTCTTTTCGGAATGAAGTTAATAAAGTTATTCGAGAATATTTCAAAATTAAGCCTACTTTTCATTTTGAAATTAAAAATAATCTGATAAAAGTAATTAAAATAAGGAAACACATTATTGAAATATTTAAGAAGAAAATTGAAGATGAAAGAATTAAGCTGTTGGATAATATACAAAATCCAGAGAAGTTAAAACCTGATTTACACAAATACTCTTTTGTTGATTGTTTTGTATATATTTTGTTTAATTCCGATTTGAAAGTTGAGACAGAGATAGAAAAGTTTTCTATTAAGCTAGATATAAATAAATTCTATAACAATTTCTTTAGGGTTTTTTCAAGATCGAATAAGCTTTATGACATTACAAGAGAAGAATTAGAATTTGATAAAAATTATTTTGCTCCAAGTTGTCTGAGAATAGATACAATTTATAACCTAAAAAAATTATTTGATAAGGAACATGGAATTTTATCATTTAAGGAAGTTCGGACTAAAAAGATTGTTAATATTGAGTTAGATCCAAAGCATATTAAAAAGTCAAGAATTAAGGCCGAAGAGCAGAAAACCCCTATTTTTAAGAAACATGAAAGTGAAGTGCTGATTAAACTAGATATCCAGAAAATTGTGTCTGTTCTCATAAAAAAATTGTATTCCCCTGAACAAGAAGGATCTATGGAAAGAAATTTAAGAGAAATTAAAAAAGATCGAGGATTTTCTGAAAGATTTAAGATACTGGTAAAAAATCATCGTAAGAAATTTGTGGTTCCTGTAGTGCTTTTTCTTATTGTATTTATGATAGTTTATGGGGCTTTCTTACTTAGACCTGTATCAAGTAAGGTTCAGAAGTATGATAGTGTAAAAATTGACTATACTGCCTGGGAATCTGATGAGAATGAAAATTATAACGAACTAAATCCTCTGCTGGATACTACGTTATGGGTTACGATGGTTCCTATAACCGAAAACGATACTACAGGTTTAATTTTAGGACTTTATAATACTTTAATTGGTAAAAAACTATTTTTTAAGAGCGATCTAACTTGGTTAAATCGGTGTATTGACCAAAATCGAGATGGGATCGATGATATAACTGGAGCTGTTGCGTTAACGTATGGAAATTTTATGGATCTTTATTTTAATACATGTCTGATGATCCAATTAAAAGTTCTTGGAATTCAAAAACCAGAACTATCTCAATCGGATATTGATACTACAATTTGGAGAATTACCTTTACAGTTTTAGGCTTTCTTGCAATTACAATAACAGCAATCGTCCTAATTGTCATGATTATAATATTAGCTAAAAAACGATTAGATGTTCATAGAGAAGCATTTCCAAAAACTCAATTGTCTCATAATGAAAATTTGGTAAAATATGGATTGTTAGTAGGCGGAATAATCTCAATTCCTTTCATAGTACTAGGAATTATCAATTTAAGATTTCCACTTTCAGATTTTGATTTAATCATTCAATATTATCCTGATACGATTTTATTATTTGTCATATGGATTATATTTATTTTGTTGCTTTTTATTCTTGGATATCTATTTATATTTAGTCAAATCAAAGGAAAAAGAAAGAAAAAGATAAAGTGAGACGCTTTATTTGAGAGTCTGTATTTATTTTTTGGAAGAAATTTACAAAAGTAAAAAAAATAAATAAAAAAAAAATAGAACAATGGTTTAGTTTGTATTTTTATTGAAAACTCTTCGCTTTTTAATTAATACAAGTGCTACTATTCCAACTACCATGAATAACATGTATAAGTTTCCATAGGGAACAGTTTGGCTAAGGGGTGAAGGATCTGAATCTGAATCAGAAGGATCATCTCCATTATCATCTCCAACATTATCTCCACCGCCGTTATCATCATCTACATCATCATTTCCATTGAAAAATTCATTTCCGAATATAGTTATGTTACGACAGTTTTCTGTCGTTATTGGACTAGCACCAAAATTGGAAGTCGATAAACCAAATGATTCTTGCGTTGATGATTCACAGCCATAAAAATCATTGCTTGTTATTGCTGAATCGTTAACATACCTAAAATATACACCGGTGTCATCAGTATGTCCGAAAAGGTTATTTTCGATATGGTTAAGGTCTATATAGACTTCTTCGCTATCTCGAACAACAAAACCGCTATAATAATTGAGCGTGTAACAACGAGAAATCAATATTTCTTTACCTTCTTGGATCACAACTGCCGTCCCCCATCCTGTGTATGTAATATTATGAGAGCCAAAAAACCGACAATTGGTAATATTTAGCTTCTCGGCTTCTAAAATGGAGATACCGAATTTATTGTGAAAGAAGGTACAATTATCTATTACTCCGTTTTCAGCTTTTTCCATGTAGATTCCCGCATTTGAAATGCGACCAGTGAATCTTTTGTGTGCTCCATAAGAAAACGAGCTATTTCTAATTATGAAGAATTCGGCAGAATCTATAATTGAAAGACAGGGCCCCGAAAAATTTGAATTGATACTGATACCTTCTATAATGTATGGATTTTCTTCAGTCCCATTTCCCGTACACCAATCGTACATTGCAACAGTTTCCGTCCAATTTTTATCGATGGTTATTGTGTGCGGTATTTCTATTAACGATGATGTTTGGGGGTCAATATCATTCCTGATTAAACTGTTATCTCCGGTCTCAAATGAGAGCGATGCTACAAACATGCTAAAAACTAATAAAACCATGCCAAAATGTTTCTTTTTCATGATATTTTTCCTCTAATTTCAAAATTCTTAATTAAACGTGTTTTCACGGATATTTAAACAAAAATTCTTTTTTTTTGCCTTACTTCGCCACAACAAGGCTCCTTCTCATCATTTTATATTGTCAAGAGGGAATCCCTTTCTTTCTGTTATGTCTTAATTTATTATAAAGGAAAATGTCTTATATAAATGTTTTTCAAAAATTTCAAAGTATCATTCTCACTCTTGAGATTGGTACAAAAATTGCAGGATTTTGGATAGATGAAATGACAATTTTATGAACACACAATAATAAAAATCAAATATTGACTTCTCAGTACTTTCTTTTAAAATATTTAAATCATTTATTAAGTGAATTACCTATGGAATTAGATAAGTTTGTGTCGAACATAAGTCAGAAAATGAAAGTTTTTAAGTACATCTACCGACATAGAAGGTTTTTTTTGGCGGATATTAAAAAGGAATGTAAATTACCTCATTCTACGATAAACCGATATTTAGAAGGATGGTTTAATGAGAAATTGCTTGAAAGAAGTAAAAATGGTGATTTTTACGAGTATAAAACTACGCCAAATTAGCATAATTTCTATCTCAGATTACGTGAAGGAGTCTTAGGCATCTTACTCTATGCTTAAATTAATCTGACCTATTCGATTTGTACCTGTCCAATATTTTTAATGCTTCCTTTGTGAAGCTATATTCATATTTAGGACCCCCCAGAGTTGCTATGTTATGTCTTTGGATAAACTCCTGCTTCTGCCACCCACTTATCCTGTCGTATAATAGATTGTAATTTAATTCTGTGTCTTTGTCAATTTCTTGAATTTCCTTTAGAACTTTATTTAGTGTAAACCATCCTTTAGACTTAAGAAAAATACAGAATTCAAAATCTCCATCAAAAGTTACAAAAAAATTTCGCTTGGGTATATTTAATTTCATAGAACCAAATCAAATGCCTATTATTAATAATATGAATGTTTTAATATTTAAATTTGACATTTTTCGAAAATCGATTTTGGGAAAAGTGCAAAAACGGTTTTGGTAAAAAATCAAAACTTTAAATATGGGTATTTCTTTAAGTTATATTGATACAAAAATTTTTATTTAAATTAGGTAAATTGAATATCAAAAAGATGAAGAAAAGAGGGGTGAAAAACCATTCTATATAGAAATGTTTATTTACAGGTAATAAATTATTTCGAAAGAAATAGAGAAGAAGATCCTTGTCAACTAGTAAGTAAGTTAATGCTTAAGTTGTTAAAAAATTATGATTCTATACAAGATTCGAAGTTAATATCGGACTTAATGAATTACACACGGGTTTTTATCGATGAGTCTCCGCTTGATACATATAATGATTGTTATAACGATATTGATTTAATTTCAGAGAAATTCAGGTTAGAATTTGTGTCGATATTAAATAATGAATTTTTAGCAAACTGAGAGGAGAAGGAAAACTTGTTGAAATATTTAAAAAATTATATTAAGGTGATCAAATACTGAAAGATACGATATTCACAAATATGTTAGAAATAATGCATAGAAATTCCAAAAGTGAGAGCTTTAAGAAGTTGGATTATCATATACATTTGATGAAAACGGCACTGCTATCATTATGGGAAGGTAATAGAAGTTCGGAATATAAATTTCCGACTCTATTCAAAGTAAAAATGGAGATGTGTTGCGATTTAAAACTTCTTGATGAATTGTTTGGTATGGTGTTGGCACACCTCATTCAACGAGGGGATGTCATTCTAAAAGAGGATTCGAGAGGGGAATTCCGTGTTTGGAATTCTGAAGGACTTTACTTTCGAAAGAAGGCATATGAGCTATATGAATTCTTGGAATCAGAATGGGAAAATGAACCAACTGTGAGTTTTAAGTATATTCTGACAGTTTATAAAATGAATGAAGGATTCTCTGAGGAATTTCTAAGAAATCTTGTGATATATTTAAGAGATTTGGTTCTCATTGATGTTTTTAGGGGTGGGAATGGGACTTATAATATAATGCCGTTAATTTCAAAGAAGACTAAGAAAGATATCTTGGAAGAGTGACTTTAAAAAAAATGGTAGATTCTCAAATTAATAAAATAGGTGGTAAGGGTATGAATTTCTATCAGATTAATTTAGAAGAAACTATTCGCGCGATTGGTTGTCTTGCCAAGAAAAACGGGATAATCACAGTTAGGAAGATAAGGCGGGAAAACAATATAAAACCCTCTAACCGATCAAAAATTAACTTTATTTGGAGGGCTTTGAAAGATTTAGTGACTCAAAACGTCTTAAAGTGTATCAATAGAAATAGCCCTATCATGTATCGTCTCACATCTTCAGGAAAAAATTTTATAACTAATTTTAACTTGAAAAGAAATAATTAAGAAGCTTCTTTTAATAATAACACTTCATAATCGTTAATATCAGGAGAATCTTTGCATTTCGAAAAATTTGGATTCCTTAATTTTATTTGTCCTTTAACAAAATCGGCATCACATACAACCTTAGTCATTGGAGTACCACAACTGGGACAATTTGGGATATCACCACATTCATTGCATTTGTAGACATAGAGTTGTGCCATAGAACAAGATCTGCATTTATCTTCCAGAGGTATTTCATAAGATATATCCTTTTCCTTATTGTTTTTCTTACCATTGTTTGAATTTTCTTGAGTTTTCTCATTAGGAATGCGTTTCTTTTTATGATAACTTTTTCCAGCTACTTCAAAAGAGGAAAGGATACCTTCTCTTATGGATTTGTTGACTTCTTCTATTTTGATTGTGTTCTTATGGCCTTTATCTAAAGAGATTTGTTGTTTTTTGACTTTTATCCATTGTTTTTTTATTAGAGGATTGTTCTTACTTGCCTCATAGATTTTCTCCGCTTTTTCTATATTAGTGCTTAACTTGTTATTTTTGGCATTTTCAAAAGAGTCTAAATCTTCCGAGTCTTCTTGTTTTTTTGTATTTGGTTCTGTCTTATCTTGGATGCCAATTCTTTTGGAACTATTAAGCGATAGGGAAGAATCTTTGGCTCCAGTCTTTTTGAAAGTATGAATTTTATCCATTTTTCCTAAAATCTTCGGATTGGCTTTTTGCCTTTTTTTAATGCCTGATTTTCTTAAAATTTCTAGTAATTCATTTTGTTTTATTTGTCCTGTTTTAATAAGATTAATTGTACTATTATCAAATTTCTTAGAATTGATTGCATTCCATATTCTCACTTTATTACGTAAAGCTCTCTTGGATAATCCGCATTCTTTATGATAGAAACTAACAAAGGTCGGTAAAAGTTGATTTTTGGGTAACCCATCGGAACCAAATTCCGATCCATCTTTTTTAATTTCTAATGTAAAAAATCTAAGGTTTTCATATTTCCCGCTTAAAACAGAGGCTTCGTATATTTCTTTAGCTCTTCCTATTGATTCGTAATATTCATAAGAAGTTAGAGCTGTTCGGCTTATGTTTTCTGTAAGTTCATAAAACATTTCCATCTCTTTGGGAACACAAATGATTGTAGCTTTTATCCGTTCCCATCTGAGCTCCACAGCAGCAGTAAATCTCCGAAATCCACAAACTAGTTTTAACCTACCGGTAGATTTATTTAACGTTATTGGGTGTAGTTGGCCATATCTAATTAAAGAAGTTCTTAATTGTAAATAATCTGAAGAATCTTTATAAGAAGGTGGTAATCTACGAGATCTTTTTTGTGGATCAACACTAATTTTATTTAATGGAATATAATAAGTCTCTCCTTCGTCGTAGTGTGAAACATTTCCTTCGAATGTATTAACTACATTAGTGATGAGATACACACCTCTTTATCGAATTTAAAAATTCTGTCATTTTAATTCCGCTCTCAATTTGTGTAAAAAAGCCAAAATTGTGTAAAAATATTGTTTTTTTATAAAAAAATAAATTTAATAAATATAAATTTAACGATTTCTGACAATTTTGTGACTGAGAAACACTCCTTTTCTCGACCATTTTTATATCCCTCCTACCTCAATCAGTAATATGCTCCTAAAGAAATTTGGAGAAATAGTTTTACTATCCCCTAATATTAATGCTAATAACCCTGTTAATATCCTATTAAAATAAAATATATTGTAACTTTTAAATTTTTTTACCTCAATGTCTAATGAATAGAAAGTGAACTGAGGGTTTGTAATCTTATTTTTCATTTTATATATCCCTTCGAAGATAATTTTTTAATTGCATAAGGAAATCATTTAAGTCGGCACTTTTAATATCGGTCACCGCGAGTAATTGTGGTTTAGTGATAGTAAGGTCGTGGAGCCGAAAGTAAATGAAAAATATAAGCGGTATTAAATTGCTCGGAAGTCTATATTTTGAGTGGCTACGGAGGACGGAAACAATTTTTTGGTAGATAGATAAGATTTTTTTATTAGAGCCTCTTAAATTGACTGTATATAATCCTTCTGAAACCTTGGATATGTACCTTTTGGCGATATGCATTTTTTTCTTGTTTCGGGTCCACATGATATAATGTCGATAAGATTCATCTAAACCAATTATTTTACTACTATTTAGCGAATTTCTTATATAATTTTTTAATTAATAACTTATGGGATGCTCAAGAAATAGAAAAAAAAACGTAAATATAAATTTTTATGATATATCCAACTGATATGAGATTTATTTGATTAGTATTCTGAGTTCTTCGGTTCTTAAATCTTTTTCTGCGATTCAGACTGCATGTTTTTAGCTTTTTCTATGTTATCTTGAAGCTCTATCAATTTTTCGATTCTTATTCTCAACGCTTCAATAATTAATTCATGGTGCGTTCTATATGCTAAAACAGGGAGCAGAGATTTAACAATTTGAATCAAATCTTCTGGAATTTGGACTGTTCTATATTTCATTTTTGCTTTTTCAGTCAGTTGAATTCACCTATGTAAGTTAATTTTTGCATTAAATTGTCTCACTTCACCTCATAATAAGTAATTTTTTATCCACCTCTTTTGAAATAGAGTATATTCGTTTATTAAACAATTCCTATTATGGAGTATGATTTCTTGAAATTGGTGAGTTGTAAATAATGTATTTACCAATTTACTATTACGTAGTAGCGGGTCTCCTGTCATTGAAGTAGTGGTGTTCATTCGTAGAGAAAAAATTGCTTCTGCAAGCGATTCATATTGAGTCTTTTGAAGGTTGATTATGGGAAATGTCTCGATAAATGAGTATTGTGAAGTGTCATACCCTTGGACTCGCAAGTAGCGGTACATATTTAGAAGTTCGAATCTCTCATGGTCGCTAAAAGTATAAACCGTATAATTCTGAATTTTTTTTAGTATCTCAAATATAGTTATGTAGAGATCATTTCGAAATCTATAGTTCTCAATATAGAAAGTAAGAATCTTGTCATGAATTAAGATTCCACACATGAATATAGGTGAGCCCTCAAAATCGATCAATGCGATATGATACTCATCCTGTTCACTTTTTATGAGGTCCTCGGATACAAATTTAACTGAAGAGCTTATAACACCTTCTAAAATGGATGTTTCAATTTTTTTTGTCTTCTTATTTGAGAGATTATGTGCTAAATTCCATTTTTGCAAATCATTTACCTCCATTTTTTAATTACCTGAGATCGTTCCAATAATCCATGAAATTCCCTTACAAATATCAATGTTGCAAAGTATAACCGGCTTACAAAATAAATGATTCTAATCAGTTGCTCTTCTTTATCATCGGGTTCAAGATCATATTTTAGATCTTCCAAATAAATTCGGGATGCCCCTACAAGTGAAGTGATCTCGTTATAGAATGTATCCATACTTTTCTTTTGTGTTTTTGTTAAGGGTGCTTCACCATCTAGAATCACATGTCGAGAGATGGTAGATACCGCGATGTCAAAAATTTCTTTCGCTTGATTGAGAAAATTATTAAACTCCATCTCGTTTTTAAATAGTTCTAATAGATTATCAATATTATCCCGAAAGAATATGTCACTCTTTAAATTAAAAAAGAATTCGATATGATAGAGAGTCTCCAATTTATGCCTAAATAACGGAAAACTGATTTTTTGCTCCTGAAGATATTGAGTTATCAGGTTCATTAAATAATTTCTATTTTCAATATTTAGCCGTAGTGCCATATTATTGATATACACATAGAAATTGTCAAAATCAGCTCGATTATAATTAAATATTTCAGTTTCAATAAATCCATAAAAACTGCGAATTTCGAAAAATCTATGCCAGAATTTAAAACTTTGGGGCGAGCGTGTAATGGAATAAATTGTTCCAAATCTTAGAAGTACCGCAAATGTAGGTAGCAGTCTATCGGGACGTAATAGTTCTTTAATATGATTCCGTGTTACCACATTTGGCATACACATAAACGTTTCTAAATCATCAGAATTGAGCTTATCAATAACATTACTTATTTGCGCATCTCCTCTCACATTGGTATATTCTCGGTAGCGCTCTAAAAACTTTTTTGAGTAGAGAGGAATTGATACTAATTTAGTAGCGGGATGGGGTGAGAACAATCGAAACACGCCTCTACTCATACTTGAACAGTCAAGTAAAATAGCTAACCTGTTTTGAGCGTCAGGAGAAAGGCGGAATAGTTGATAAGGATGACTTATCTTTAACTTATACTTGATTTTTTTGGGAATGTCTATTTTTCCATTATAAATAGTGTGTAATAGCAATGATTGAAGGAGAGACTTCATAAATTTGAATTTGTTATTTAAGCTGCTTATCTTCTCCTTCTTCATTGCCGTTATGCCTGGTAGGAGTGTATAGTTGTAAAGTTCCGGTATATTTACATATTGTTCTGAATCAATTATCACCCCTGGATTTTTGAGCCGTAGTACCATATGAACCCCCTTAGCTCCCGAGAACGAAATCTTAAAAGAGGGAAATCCGAACTGAGAACCTATTTTGTCTATGGATTTCGCTATATTAAGCGTAAGCTTCCAGACTTCTTGAGCTGGAAATAAAGAATATAAGAGTGAAGGAACATCAATATCAATAAGAATATAAAGCAAATTATCATTAGTGCTCTTGACAGAACAATAAATACCAACAATATTATTATTTTTAAGGATTTTTTGGTACTGATCCAAAGGGGTTGTAGTGGTTAAAAGTTGATGAAACTTCATTTTCGAACCGTCTACTGACACTTTTCTTCTCTTCTGAGGGATTAACCCCTCTTTTGCGATATCAAGTGTTATTTCAGCATTGGTTTCAAACCCTTCAGGAAACATATATTTCTTTAATACCGTGAAGTAAATTGGATGGCTTAAAAGTTCTTGAGCGAGTTCCATATCTTCAATAGAAAGAAATTTATTAATTGAAGCAAGGGCTTTTTTTTCTACTTGAGAGGTTAATAATGTGTTAGTTTTTGGACGCCCTTTATTGACTCCTGTTATTTCAACCAAAATTCTTTTTGAGAACGAAAACTCATCAAGCTTCCACCACCGTAGAAAAGCTAAACATCCTTTAAACGATAAATTTTTAGTATTAAATATAAATTCCACAATATCGACACGTCTTGCTCGTTCACCAATTAAAGATTTAATATTTTCTGATTTACTTAAAGATATAGCATGTTTAAAGGGGATATATTTATCAATCGTATAATTTATAGTATTTACTAATATATTGATACCGTTTTTCACCATATCATTGACTTTGTCTGTAATTGGTAGAAACTCATGGCTTTTGATCTTCGCTTCTTCATAAAATTTATCCAGTATGTCAAAGTCAGGAGTAGTAATAGTAAATTTTACTGTCATTTTTTGTAATTTATCGTATGAGTGAGAGCTTTTTTCGTTAGTTAAGAGGTCGGTTAGCTCATCATAAATAGTACTAAAATCAAAGTTCATTAATTTCATTTCTTCTGTAATGTATCTAAGTTTGGTGGCGAAGTAAGTGCTCATTTAAGCTGAGACCTCCTCTTCTATACTTTTGAGAATATTGGTTCTCATAAATTCCTGAAGGTCATGTTGAAATTCATTATCTACTATCTGATTAACATAGGTTACGAGGAGTAAAAGTTTACATAACAAAGAAATTCCGAAATTTTTGAGATTAAAATCTACTGAATCAGTTTTTTTCTTTAGAAGGTCGAGTAAATTAGTACCTTGTATCCTATCTTTAAATTTTTCAAAAGAATCCGTAAATTGAGGCTGTGAATTGTCCTCTTCTTTTGTCATGATTTCTGTTTTCTCTTTAGTTGTAGATTTTATATGAACCTTTTTCTTTTGTTTTTGCTTCGGTCTTGTTATTAATTTCGAAGTCTTAGAAATAATTGGAGCTGTCGCTGATTGAATACTTTTAAACGTATGAGTCTTGTTTATCTTCATTTTTAAAGTGGGTGAGTCGTTAAAATGTATGTTAAGAGTGTGTAAGGATAATTCGCAGTTCTCAGGGGAATGTAAGTCAGTGATATAAAAGGAAATTACCATAAAGTTATCGATAAAACTGAGGTTGTCATTATTAATTTTAACCTGTTCAGTAACTTTTCTTCCAGGACTGTTAATAAGGCGTATACTGTAAGATAAAGTTATATTATTAACAAAAGCAAGAGTTATTGTATCTAACTCCTTTTTATCTGTTTTAACAAAAAATATTTTAATAAAACTATCTAAATATATTATTCTTACTAATTTCATGTTTCTAATGCCTGTGGAAGGTTTTTTAAAAACTAACTTATAGTCTCTAAGCTGCTATATAAACCCCTAGAATATTTTCTATTATAAGGTTACAAACATATTTTATAAGGAGTAGGAAACGGGAACTGATAAAATAAAAAAGGTCTGGGGTCCTTGATGTTTAAGAACATTGAATACCTTCCACAGCATTGAATGTTTTAAAAACAAGGAGATCAAGAAACCCCAGATAGGATTTATATTAAAATTTTTTAACAAAAAGGGTGAAACTTGGATTTCATTGACGAGTCTATTTCTCTCGGAATATTTGAGTAATCAACTCCATAGTTATGATACAATTTTAGAAAACCGAAGTTTCCATACTATATCTATATGATATAAGTATTTAAACCCCTTAACTTAATTAGATTAGAAATTTCTTTTGAAATGAGATCTAATGGGCTCAAACCGAAATCAATAAGAAAATAATTTATAAATAAGAATTGCTTAAAATAAAATTGAAACAAAATCCAAAATATGAAGATGAAAACTTCTAGATCAGCTTCAGTTAAAATTGTAAGAGGAGAAAATGATCTATAAACCGGTATTTAAAACTAAAACTAGTTCACTTAATACAATTTATAGAAGATTATAGGAGTGGGCTATATTATAAATCAAATAGATATAACAAAAATTTAAAAATAAATTACGCTTCTGATTTGTGTTAGGAGTGATAATCTAATGAATGAAGCTTTGAATGGCTGGTTAAAGATTTTTAATATTATTGATCTTGATTTAACAAAATTAAAAATAGCATTTACGCATTCCTCTATAAAAGGTTTAGGTCAGGATGTTGAGGATTATGAAAGATTAGAGTTTCTTGGAGATGATGTACTGGATTTAATAGTTTCTGAGAAGTTATTTCTAAGTTCAAAGTTCGATGAGGACACCATGACAAAACTAAGAAGTCATTTTGTAAAGACAGAATCCTTATCAGAAATTTTTGATTTGATAGATATTAAACCTTTTATAAAATATGTCGGTACCGAACTGCAAGCAAGCATGAAAGAAGACATAATGGAAGCGTTTTTTGGAGTATTATATTTAGAAAAGGGACATAAAAAATGCCAAGAAGTTTGGGATTTGATAATGGAACGTACTGGTTTTGAACAAAAAGTTATGGATAAATTTTTCGGGGCTGATAATACCATTATACACAATCTTTCTGAAGAAGAACAAATTAAATTTCAAAAATTGCAAGAATATTATTTAATAATCCAATTAGATACAAAGCAAGATGCTATAAGTATTCTTCAAGATTTATCTCAAAAACAATGGAGGGGTGATTTTTTTAGACCTGAGTATATTAAAGTTAATGAAAGTGGTTTACCACCAAATAAGATATTTGAGTACAAAGTTGAGGTAAAGCTTAATTTCAAATCTAGTGATAATATTTTCAAAATTCTAAAGAATCTTAAAACAGTCGAGGGTTTTGGCAAATCGAGCAGAGTAAAAAGTGCTAAAATAAAAGCTGCTCAAGATGCTTGCGATAAAATTTTCCTATCTTATCTCTAATTTTACCATTAAAATATCTAAATCAAAATTAAAACTTCTTTTAGGCAGAATTTAAATGTAAATTTAGCCTCTAAGATTTCTCCATTTTCTCTCTATCATAATTATAGCGACTGATAGAACACCTAGTAGAATGAATAGATTATATCCGGAGATGGAAGGATGGGAGGGAATTCTTTTTATAACGATAACAGTCTCAGTCCCTATATTCCCCGCTCTATCTTGAGCATAAAAAGTAATATTAATCTGTCCTTCAAGAGCGCCATTCCATGCGACTTGATCGATTGTTCCAGTTTTACCGGTAAAGGGATATTGAGTTATGTTCCCTTGTACTATATACCACCTAGAGACTAAATCTTCTTCAATTATAGAAATATTAAAGTCTGGGGTCGTGATCCCGAATATTTCATCAGGAGTTGGAGAAAAGATTGTAATATCTGGTATATAAGCATCTTTTCTTACTATTACCTCACTCGAATTAGAATTACCTACTTTGTCTATTATATAAAAAATTATTGATACAGTCCCATTTCCAGCAGTATTCCATTCTGATTGACTAAATTGAGTTTGTGTAGTAAAAGTGATGTTTGATCTCTCATTAATGGAATATAGTTTTGTTTGAATATTCGGCTCATCTATTGTAAGAGAAAAAGAAGGAGCATCAACCCCACTCAATTGATACGGTACTGGTGAATTTAATGTAATTTTTGGAGCGATCATATCTTTTTCAACATATATATCTTTAAACCCTATATATCCTTTTGAATCATTTACGAAAAATTGAATAGTTACAGGTCCATCTACTCTATTGTTCCACTCAGTTTGATGAATATATCCAGTTGTTCCTGTAAACGGAATATTTGTTAATCCTCCATCTAAAGAATACCAAGTTGTATTCACAATTCCTTCATCTATTGAAATATTAAATTGTGGTGCTTCATCAAAAATTTCATTAGTATTCGGAGAATATATGTTAATTACAGGAGGATCCCACCATAAAGGAAAATTATCTTTAGTTTCATTTGCGATATCGATTATATAGGGAGTATCACCAATTCCATCATCATCAGTGTCTTTTCCTGAATAATTATCCCAATAATTACCTAATATTCCATTGTCCCATCTGTTATTTATGCCATTATCAATAGCATTAATCCCTGTAGGATTGGTAAAATTATTCTTATAAATAAGATTATTCTCTACTGGGTCCAAATGTGGTTCCAAATGTTTATCTACAAATATCCCATACTCATCATTATTATGAATTTTATTACTCAAAATAATGTTGTTTTTACTATCGCTTATTTTTATACCTATGGTGTTATTCTCTATAATATTATTTAAAATCGTTTGATTATCAGCATCTTCTTCATCTATATTAATTCCGATTGCTTTATTATTGATGATAAAATTATTTGAAATTGTATTATTTTTACTTCCATCCATAAATGTAATTCCCTCATCATTATCATGAATTTTATTACTTAGAATAATGTTATATAAACTTTGACCCATTCTTATTCCTATGGGATTATGACTTAATGTATTGTTATGAATTTGGTTATAATGACTATCATGGGACTCTATACCTTCGTCTTCATTATTGCTCAAAAAATTGCCTGAAATATTATTATCATTACTACCAGACCAAATAGCTATTCCTCTGATGGAGTTAAAATAGGCTTTATTCTCAGAAATAATACTTCCAATGCATCCACTTAAGAGTATACCATTCTTATTATAAAACATACTATTATTTTTAATGATGTTATAATGGCTAGAAGCTTGTATTACTATCCCTGCACCAGAAGTGTGGTAACTAGCATTATTTCCAGAAATGATATTGTAATTACTACCATATTCTAACAAAATTCCCCACTCATTATTAAAAATTTTATTATCAGAAATAGTGTTGTTATTACTATTATCCCTTAAACGAATCCCACTTTGATGAGAATTATCAGTGAGTATATTTCCAGTAATTGTGTTATTATTGCTATTACCAAGAAATATACCATGAAAATTATCTGAAAAAATATTGTCGGTTAAACTCCCTTTGCTTACAGAATTAAGCACAATCCCTGCCTCATGATGACTGTTTCCTGAATGATAAACCGTAACATTTCGGATTATAAAATAAACATTGCAATTTTCAATGATTATACCATCATCAGAATGTCCTCCATCAATTGTTATGTTTTCGATAATATAAGGATCACTCCAAGTACCTGAACCTCTACACCAATCATAAGTAGCTGCTGTTATTGACCAATTATATGCGGGATTGTCATCATCGATGAATATTGGACTAAGTTCCCAATATCCCGCCTTTTTCAATTTTTGTTCAATATCGCTTTCTAAATATCCATTCTTATTTTCTTGAAAATGGTGAGAGTTTCTGCTGGAAAGTATAGAAAATCCAAAAACCAAGCTTAGAATAATTAAAAATTTCTTTCTGTTTTTTAAAATACTCAATTTGTTTTCGTCAAAATTGTTACCTTTTATTCTAGGTATAAATTAAGTTGTTATTGTATATAATAATTAATAATAAGAAGTTAAAAGTTGGATTATGGAATCTCTTAATTTTTTTTTCTAATTAAAAAAATTTCCTTTCAAAACCAAATGCTTTTTAGAAGATTATGGGAGTGGTCTATCTTAAATAGGGAAGACTGTGATAGCATCATAGCGACAAAAAATAAATCAGATATTGTATGTCGATTATGAAGAAGTTTGAGATGCTCATAATAAAATTGGTTGAAAGGACAGGATTATTCAAACAGGAAATTGAAGAATTAGTACAAGAAAAACAAGCTAAAGTCAAAAGAAAATTAACTAAGGAAAGACTATTATTGATGTTAGCTAAAGATTTAGGTGTTACTTTGGTTATATAATATAGGTTTTTAATAGTGAAAGCAGATCAATCACCTGTAGAAGAGATTATTACAGTCCTCCAAAAGAAGCACACCACTAATTTAATTGCCGTCTACGGAATAGGCAGTTATTTTGATAGCTTCCTTTCTGAGAATTTTGTCAAGAATGATATTGATTTGATTGCTATTGTCCAATCCGCTGAGAATCTCCCTAAATTTATCGTGAAAAATGTTAGAGAGAAAGAAATATTTGTAGGTTATAATACCATTAAATCCTATCAGAATAAAAAAGTATTTGAAAAACAATCGGGAGCTAACTATGAATGGAGTTTGATTTGTATTAAGCATTCTGAAAATTCTATACTATTATACGGTACAGATATCAGAGAACAGCTCCCAGATACTGAGAATCTGAAATTTGATTACGACAACATTTTAATCAGAGGCTTTTATCATTTGGAGAAAAGTTATAAAAACGGCCTTACTGGAATAGCTCAAGGGGAATATTCAAAAGCCTTGTTAAAGTTTGGGTATTATCTCTGTATTTTCCATGAACCGTCATTCCGTCTGGTATCTTTGTCAGTTGTTATTAAAAAGTTAGAGAATTTTTATAAAAAGCGGTCGATTGAGACTCAATTTTACGGATATTTCGAAAAAGCTGTTAATTACCGCCAAACTGGGAAGTATGATTCTGATTTTAGCATGCTCCGAAAAAAAACGACATATTATATGATTTCTATGCTCAAAAAAGGGATTGTTCATAAACAAATGAGTTATGATAAGATTATGCTATTTTTTAGCAAGTTCTTTGGAGGACTTCCTTTTTTAACCGTGTTTGTTCGAAATAAATTACTTAATTTACATATATCTATTTCGGAAAAAAAGAGAAAAGGATAGATTTTCTATCCCTGAAATTGTCTTTTGGTAGTATAATCTCTTATTATTTTATTTATTTCCAGAAGTATTAAATTCTATATCATCTAGTATATCGTCGATATAATGGATATTGTCAGAACCTGCTGCCATCCTTAATTTATATGAAAGTGATTTTTTAAAGCTCCAGATTATTATCTTCTTATTATCATCCTTCAATAATCCTATGAGATCAACAAAATCTCCATCTCCAGTTACAAGGATTGCCGTGTCATAACTATCCTCTTCAGCTAACTTAACAACATTGCTAAAAATTGAGATATCAATACCTTTTTGCCTATGTCTTCCTGATTTTGTTTTTTGTACTCGTTTGAAATACGGATAATAGCCGGATTTCCTCAGAAAGGAAAAAAATCTTTTTTGTTCTTTTGAAACTTTTTCTAATAAACCCATAAAGATGATAGCTCCTACTAAATGATATCCCTCTGACAAAATCTCTTTAAATTTGATATAATCAATCCGACCACCGATAAGACGAATATTTTGGAACACATTTGCATGGTCTATGAAGATTAAACATCGCTCTTTTTCCAAGTACAGCACCAAACTTCTTAATGAAAATCTTATAGCTTGAAACCTTTGTCTAATGGGGATAATAAGGGTTTTACTATGATTTTTATCAGATTAATTACCATTAAAGATCAAAGAGAGTATGAATTTTTCAATAGTAGAATAGGATTTTGAGCAATAACGCAAATTTGTCGGAAGTTGACACACTTTCTGATCTTTCTCCATATTATCCAAAGAGAATTTAAAATTTATGTTTTTAAACACCTAGTATTATGTTATTACCTCGTAAAATAGTAATATAAAAAAACAAGAAGCAAAAAGCATTATATGGGAATTAAATTTTGGATACCCTTATTATACCAAAATTATAGGAAAGAAATCGAATATCTGTAAAATATAAAAATGGTTTATATCTCTTCCCCTATAATGAGTTATTCTCCATACAATGCGAATTCTGCTTAAGATAAATCATCATCGATTAATGTATTAACTCACATGGGATTAGCGAATTTTCAATTTGTAAAGATTTAAATAGGCGGATCGTGGGGGAGTCTAAATTATTCATAAACGGCGAGAAAAATATCAAGTTCAATACCACACAAAGAATATACTTTTTCATTTGAATCATTTCAAAGTCGATTTTAAGCTTAATCTAAATTATACGTGTTTTTATCTTTATTTAAAATTTAGTGAAGAATGATTTCATTTCTTTTTAAAACTCTTTTCCTCATTAAGCCACACGATTATTTTAGAAATTGTTTCACCATAATCCCATACTTCGGCGTTAACTTTTTTGCCATCATCATTTATTTGATATCGCTCTACCTTGCACTCGTGAGATTTAGCTTCGTTGATCACGTCTTGAGCGAATTCAAGTAGGGTTTCGGGAACATAGTAGTCGCAAGGAATTATTGCCTGCTCTAACAATAGAGCTGCTTGAATCCAGGGGGAAAAATTTATTCGACGATCTTTATACCCCCATCTTCCTATTTAACAATAACTCTCCAAAAAGATTAGGAGAAATGTCTTTAATATCTCCAAAACTTAATGATAATATCTCTGTTATTAATCTAGAATTTTGTCTTTTCCTCTTTAATGTGCGATGTTTTCTCTTTGAGTATTTCTAAGCGATATAGTCGTTTTATTAGAGTTTCAATCCTAATTCTTATGGCTTCAATAATGAATTCATGATGGGTCCTATAGCCAAAATGTGAGAATAGGAGATATGCGTTTTCAATTAAAATTTCGGGAATCTGAACATTGCGATATTTCATTCTAGATTTTTCTGTCAGTTGGTATCACCGGATTTTACATAGTAAGGAAATTCTAAAATTCTTTAGGTTAAACTCAATTGAGCCTGTCTTTCTTCTTAAAAGCTCGAGAAAGTCGGTATCCTGAAGTTTTGCTTTGAACTTCTCGTATGAATCTGTAAAATTAGCAGGTGTAGAAGGATCATCTGTTTTTCTAATCTCTTTTTTAGCTTGTATTTTTACCTGTTGATCTGCTGCTTTCTTGGATAACTTTTCGATTGAGCTTTTTGAAGGTTTAGAAACTCTGATTCTTTCTTGGATGGGAGAAATTGTGGATTGAATACTTTTAAAGCTATGAGTCTTATTAATGTTTATTGTAAGTCGCGGGGAATCCTTTAAATATATATTAAATGTCTTTAAAGTCAGTTCGCAGTTATTTGGATTGAGTAATCCAGTAATCTTGAATGAAATAACTATATATTTATCAATAAAATTAATATGTTTCTTATTTATTTTAATCTGTTCTTTTACTTTTCTTCCAGGATTATCAATAAGGCCTATACTATATGATAGCGTTATGTACTGGACAAGAGCAGGAGTTATAGTCTCAGGCTCCTTTCTCTTCGTTTTGGCGCAAAATATCTTTATATAATTATCTAAATAAATTACTCTTTCTAATTTCATTTCTAATGCCTGTGGAAGGTTTTTTTTATTACTATCTTATAGTCTTTAAGTTGCTATTTAAACCCCGCAGATAATTTCTGTCACGACTTCTCAAACCTATTTAACAAAGAGTAGAGAAGCAGAACAATAATAATAAGAAAAATAAAAGGAAAAAAGGCTGGGGATTCTTGACGTTTAAGAACATTTAACACCTTCCACAGCATTAAAATGTTTTTAAAAACAAGGAAATCAAGAAACCCCCAATTTTTGTTTTATATTAATAAAAATTTAGTTAGAGATTGATGGAAGGATTTCGAAGATGAACCACATTCTTGATGTTTTAACAATCAACTCCAAAATATTGATTTGTTTTCAGAAAACCGAAGTTTCCATATAATACCCTTATTACATAAGTATTTAAACCCCGAAAGTATAAGGGTTTATAAATTTTTTGGAAAAAAAGAGTAGAAGTTGCCTACCTACGATTAGATTAACCTTGTAATTTTCAATCCAAGGACTAAAAAAGTATTTTATTTATTCAATTTTCTTTTGATATAATCGAAATTCTGTAACAACTCCAGTCTACTTAACCTATCAACGAGATCTAATAAACTGTTTTAAAACTTCAGGAATTCTTTGCTATAAAATCCAGCAGAAGTTCATAGATTTGAAAAAAAAAATTTCTCTCTTTTGTATTTTAATTATATAGATTGAGATTTTCAGAATGAATTATCCTTTATAAAAAATAGTGAAAACGATGATTATGACCCTTATAGGTTGGATAATCTACGAACACTTATATATTATATTTTGTTTTTTTGTATTTAACTAAAATTTAACAACAAGTTAAAAAAAATAAATTCAAAAAATTATAAATTTGGAGGTTTTATCATAAAAATGATGAAATTAAATAAAAAATATCCAAAAAGGTGTCTTAAATGAAAAAACAGAAAATTCCACATTTAATGATTGTAACGTTTTCCCTAATACTAATAATGTCTGGAATGAGCGTGAAGACTGGTAGTGCACCATTACATATCTCAAATGCACTCAAATCTGCTGAAATCGATACTTTAGAGAATAATCTTAAGAATGATATAACATATAATACATCAGTATTTGTCTCTGAAAATTCGACCGAGTTTTTGCTTGGATATTCAGATCTATCTGAAACAAATATAGTAGTAGACTGGGTGACTGATAATTTAAATGCTGAAATTGTGGCAATTTCAAATTACACATCATTAATACATTTTAAGACCAATGAGACCAAGGGATTTGAAGTACAATCACTTATAAACACTCAACAAGATTTCGGTGTAAGATATATCCAAGATCATATAGAGATCGTCCCTTGTGATACTTGGGATCCAAATGATTATTATTTAGAAGCTCAGTGGTATCTAAATAATATAAAAGCAAAAGAAGCTTGGTTTTATGAAAGAGGAGACCCCGATGTCTGGGTATCTGTACTAGACTCAGGTTGCGACATGGATCATCCTGATCTTGCCGATAATCTTATAACTGATTGGGATTGGGATTTTGCTGATAAGGATGGTAACCCACAGTGCTTAGATTCTCCGGGGGCTGATGTGATTAATGCACATGGCACAAATTGTGCAGGAGTAATTGCAGCAGTACAAAATAATACTATTGGTATCGCAGGGATTGCTAATGTCAAAATTATAAATCTTCGTATTTATTATTATGATGAGGGTGGTTTTCATTTTTCATTTGCATCGTTGATTGATGCGATATATTGGGCTGTTTGGTATACAGATATTATTTCATGCTCATTTATTGTCCCTGGTTATAACCAAGAATTTAAAGATGCTTGTGACTATGCTTGGGAACAGGGAGTTCTAATTGTCGCTTCCGCTGGAAATGATGGTTGGGATTTAGATAATGTCCACCTAAATAGGTATCCAGCAGAGTGGGATTCTGTGATGTGTGTTGCTGCTACTGACAACTATGATAATAGGGCCCATTTTGGGCCATATGCATCTTCAAATTATGGAGATGAGACAGTTGATATATGTGCTCCAGGCACAAGAATGGGTATCTTGACAACAAATTGGAGTGGGGAATATACAAATAATTTTGGTAAGACATCTGCCTCAGCTGCAATCGTTGCTGGAGTTGCTGCTTTGATCAAAAGTCATTATCCAAGCTATTCCTTAACTGATCTTTGGAATGCATTAGTGGATGGTGCAGATGATGTGGGTGATCAAAAAATTGGGGGTAGGGTTAATGCCCTTAACTCAGTAACTTTAGATTATATTCCATCAAGCTACCAAAATACGCCAGGGGCTTTAGTAACTGGTTCTTATCATAGTGGAGCTCTTTCGAATTTAAAAAAGGTTGACAGTACTTATTTTTCATGGCGTACTAGTTCCATAAGAATAGGCCCATTCTGGGTTTATGGATTTTCAGTGGATTTCTATTTCCCTGATCTTTATATGAGTAGGTTAAAAATTGATCTCTCATTTGGAGGGCAATCTTGTACGGTTGATATACATTGGGCTAGTGGAGGATCAGATTATCAAACGTTCTCACAGAGTTTAGACTATGATTGTAATTCAAAAAGAATACATCATATCACAATTTGGTATTGTGACAATACCCCATGTCCCTTATATGTGTATTTTGATAGAATTATATTAGTTGGAACATATAGAGGATAAAATAAGAGAAAAATGTTGTAAATCTTCTTTCAATTTAATTTTTTTTTTTTTTTTACAAATGAGGATTTTTAACAATTATTTTATTAATGAAATGTAGAGAACAAACTGTAATGCTATAATTTCATCAAAATTATTGTTTTTGATCATTTGGTGAATTTTATCACATCTTTATATTCAAAAAATTACGCAAAAATCCGACATATCATAACATTATTAGAAATTATCATTATAATAAATTTTTTTGAATATTACCTTTCTTTTTCTTTTAACATCTTCATTCGTCGATAATTTCCCCTAATTTAGAGTTATGCTAACTTCTATTAATCTACTCAATTAAATAGAAAAAATTTTTATAAATTATTGAATTTTTCATAACTGATTTTCTCTTAATAAGTAAATTAAAACTCTTTCATGAAATTTTTCTATATTGCCTTAAATCTGCGTGTCAAAGTCTTAGGAGGAATCTCGTAAATATTTTCCTCAACTTTATTAACATTCATCTTAAAATTATAAGTTAATCAGTTTTCAAAAATATTTTCATTTAATAGTTATAAATCGATCATCGAATTAAATATCATAATTAATCTTTGGGCGCGTTGAAAAATTTATTAAGGAAGTTATCTTAATAGTTCAATTGATAATTTTGATATTTCAAAACAAATCTGAAACTACAAGCCATTTGGATAGAAAAAATAATTGGATTTTACCTTTTATAAGTGGTTTGATAACTTTAATTTCCTTATTTACACCCATAGCTTTTAATTGGCTTATTCCTTCCATTCCAAATATGCCATCATTATTTGACTTTATATGGCTATGGGGGGTTCAGTTCTCTACTTCCTATACTACTCCCTATACCCAATTTTCCATATTTCCTCTTTTGCGTTTTATTACCGCAATTATAATATCGATTTCAATACTAATTATTGGAATTTGTTTCATACTAAACGCAATCAAACTCAAAAAACATAAAATAGATAGTATAAAATCAGAGAAATATGGGTTTATTTTAGCTATTCTCCTTGTTTTATTAACCATAATGTGGATGCTCTTTTTCATAGATTTATGGGAATCCTATTCTATAGGTCCAAGTATTATTATTCTCTTTTTTAGTGCCGCGATTCCCTTTGTAAAAAAAGGATTTCAAAGACCTAGTATAAGATTAATTACGGGACTTCTCCTTTTAGGTGGAGTTATAGTACTAGTTTCATTATTTACTCCTTCAATAGTGTATCATAAGCGTGAATCTGATTTAATAGGTAGGCTAGATGTAACTTATGAATGGTTATGGATGTTTGGTCTTACATTTTTTAGGCGCACTGAATATTTTTTTTGGGAGAGGATGATAACTGATTTTTACCACAATTTAGAAATTGCTAACAATATCCCATTGCTAATATGCTCTATTTTGATAATAATAATGGGATCTTTAAGCCTTATAATAGCTGTTAAATATAAGATATTGCAAAATAGATGGAAGAAAATCTGGCTAATTCAATTAACTATGGCAATTATAATTTTTATTGCTGCTACTCTCTGGATAATGATTGCAGATTTTATTATTGGATATTCAAGTCGTTCCATGGTGGTTTTTTTATTAAGAAGCCAACCTATTTTCGGTTTTGGAATAATTGGACCATACATAGGTGCTTCTTTAATAATGCTTAGTGCACTATTTCATAGAACTATTATAAAAAGAACTTAAAGTATGGTTTCAAAAAAAGAGTAAATAAACTAATACTTATTTGGTTTACATTGTAATCTTCCTTCATAACTTTTCAAATAAACCCAAAGGCCTATAACATTCATAAAAATTTTAGCTAGATATGTTTCACCCTAACTTAAGATAAAACTCGTATAATAATTCATATAAATCGAGAGCCTTCTTTTCGAGATCATCAGCACCAGATATTATTTGCTTGGATTTTTTAAATCTACATTTGAATTAATCTCTGTGATATTAGGATCCTTATCAGCAAAAATGCCAAAGCGTCCAAGAATAACTTTTAGAGGTAAATGTACGGAAGATCCTTATTGCAGAATGCATGAATATCATAATAAGGATTCCATTGATTTTTTTAAAAA
>JAHLWT010000278.1 GCA_019057775.1 Promethearchaeota archaeon | reverse complement strand
TATCCCACTCCATAGTAGGAGCTAAGCGAGGATAAATATCTGCTTTTCCTTCTGCGATAAGACAAAATTTTAAAGAACTGCCAATGTTGATAAATTCAATATTTTCATATTGATTTTTCAAATTATTAACAAATTCTCTGGTTTCTTGATTGTAATGTGATTTAGACACTATAACTTTAAGAGAGTTATTATTATTGGAATTACTATAAATTGGTAGTTTTTTAGTAATAGCGCCTTTTTCTTGTTTAAATGCCCCTTTTTCTTTCTGAGCGTAATATAATCTTTCAAGTGCAGGAGCATATATTACACCTAATACTGAAGTATCTTTATGAATCAGGGCTATATTTACCGTAAACTCTCCGTTCTTTTTAACAAATTCTTTAGTTCCGTCAAGGGGGTCAATAAGCCAGAAGTATTCCCAATTTTTTCTTATATTGTAGGGTACTTCTTTGTTTTCCTCAGAAAGAATAGGTATTTCCGGATATAAATCTTTTAAACTTTCAGTTATAATTTCGTTTGATTTAATATCTGCCTTGGTTAAAGGTGAATTATCAGCCTTATAATCTACATCAAAATCCTGCTGATAAATCCTCATAATTTCATCGCCTGCTTTTTTAGCGATGGAATTTATTTTTTGAATATCGATATTCTCGAACATAAAGGTTTTCCTTATTTTTATTTAGTATCTATTACTTCTTTTAGGATTGATTCCCCTTTCCATTTATTAATATATCCTTTTTCCTCTAAATAATTCATAATTTTTTCTACACTTTCTTCTATGTTCATTTCATCAGTTTCAACTATTATTTCAGGATGTTCTGGCTCTTCGTAAGGATCATCTATTCCAGTAAAATTTTTTATTATACCTTGTCGTGCTTTTTTATAAAATCCTTTTACATCTCTTTGTTCACAAACATTTAAAGAACATTTTATATAAATTTCTATAAATTCATCATCCTCTACAATACTTCTTACAAATTCTCTGTCTTTTTCGTAGGGAGATATAAAAGCCGCCATTACTATTGATCCTGCATCAACAAAAAGTTTAGCTACTTCACCGATTCTTCTAATATTTTCTTCTCTATCTTCTGCAGAAAAACCAAGGTCTTTATTTAATCCGGTTCTTACATTATCTCCATCGAGCACATAAGCTCTCAATCCCTTTCGAAAAGTTTTTCTTCAACTTTATAAGCAAGTGTGGATTTGCCTGCACAGGAAAAACCTGTAAACCATAAAATTGCAGACTTATGAGCGTTTAATATTTTTCTATCTTCTTTCTTGATAATTCCTTTATGTGGGACAATAAATTTTTGTGACATTTTTTCCTCCCTGTTAAATAGGTATTTTTTAGTTAAAAACTAAAATTTATATTAATGTACATGTTATTCTTTATCTAATATAACGTTTTAATTTAACAGGGCAGGCCCTTTTAAATGTTTATTTAGTCTATACTGTATTTATTTCCTGTTAAATAAGTATTTTTTTAATTATTAGATATTTTTCATATATATTATTATTTTATTATATTTTAAATATTTTATTTTAATTTAACAGGGCAGGCCCTTTTAAATAGTTAGTACATTATATAGGGCAGTCCCTGTTAAATAGGTATTTTTTAGTTAATAAATAAATCTTGTATTAGTTACTCGTTATTTTTTATCTAATATAAGGTTTTCATTTAACAGGGCAAGCACGGTTAAATAATTTTTTAATCTATTTCGGATATATTTTTTACCAAAGGTTGTTTTTAAATATTTTTCTCTGTGTATCGCATCTTTTTGGTTTAAACAAGCTTCATAATAAATCAATTCAAGTGGTCTTCTATGCTGAGTTGACTTAACTTTACCGTTATTGTGTTGTTCAATTCTTCTTTTCAAATCTTCTGCGTAGCCAACATAAAATTTATTATCTTTTTTGCTTATAAGAACATATGTATAAAACATCATTTTAAATTAAGCATACGGGCGTCTTGCCAGACAGGTAAGTCTTCAAATGATTTTATTGTTGATAATGAATCAATCCTCCCTGTTAAATAAGTATTTTTTTAATTATTAGATATATTTTATTTATATTATTTTTTTATTATATTTTCCATATTTCGTTTTAATTTAACAGGGCAAGCTCGGCTAAATAATTTTTTAATCTACCAATTTATTTTAATCAACCAATCTACCAATCAAATACAAAACAAAATCAAAATCAAGAAACAGTCTGCCAATCTGCTGGTTAATGTTCAGGATATGAACTTACAGATATTATATTATAAGAATATGGTGATGTCAAATGGAATAGCTTCACTGCTAAGCTAAGAGTCGATATTTTTCCCGATTGAATTATAGAAAACCTATAGTAAAAAGAAATTTAAACAAAACAATTCCTGTAGCAATAAAAATCACCAAAGAAAAGTAATATCTTATATCTGCTCCTCTTAACTCATTGTGTATTTTTACACCCACTTGAGAGCCAATTAAAGATCCCAACAAAATATAAACAACCAGTGTAAAATCTACATTTCCCTTAAAAAAATGAGTTAAGGCTCCATATCCCGAGATAAATATAGTCTGAAAAAGACTTGTCCCAATAGCTACACTTGTTGGGACTCCAATTAAGTAAATTAAAGCAGGATTCATAATAAAAGCTCCTCCTATTCCTAAAAGTCCGGATAGCATTCCTACTCCAAATCCCAAACAAATTAAATTCCAAATAGAAATAGATTTTACCTTTGAGATAGGTAAGAAAGTAAGTGGTGGAATCGTGATATTTTGAATCTTTTGAGAAAATATAGTGTCTACTACTCCCCCACGAGGTGCTCTTTTTTTTGCCTTTTTACTTTCGAGAAACATAGAAATTCCTACCAGAGAGAGAAGGACTATGTAGATTATATTTATCCAAAGGTCCATTTTGCTAACGGTAGAGCCACGAATCATAATAGTTCCTGCACTTTTTAGCCGCATCAGGACTCGTGCTCCTGATTCGACGCCTATCATTGAACCCATTAAGATAAATCCAGCCAGTTTATAATCTATATTCCCATAATCTTTATGTTTTAAGCTAGCAGCAGAAGAAGTTCCTACCATTTGACAAAGACTACTCCCTATCGCAATATTATAGAGAATGTTAAAAACTGCATTTAACAAAGGCACCAAAAGAAATCCTCCACCTACTCCAAATAAACCAGAGAGAATACCGATAATAAAACCTATTCCAATAAAGCTTATATAATTAATCATTGAAGATTTCTTTTGCTCCTTGATAAATCTAATTAAAGAAAAGGAATCTAAAAGTTATACAAAGTAGCTTTTTTATAAATTAAGGATTATGATATTATCTTTTTATTTTATAATTTAGGAATTTCAAACACTGCTTGTCTCTTGCTTAGATATTCTTTGGTGCAAAATGGGAAACCAAAACCATATTTATCAGCACTATCCATTACCATATCGAATACTTCTGGTCTCATGATAAGTCTGGTTGGTTTTACCTTATCCTGTATTATACTCCTAATCATAGTGCCGCTAAAAGTCTGTTTTTTATTGATATGTCCACATAGACCGGAATAAGTTACCTCCCCACATATAGGGCAATACCACCACTCTAAAATACGAACTGGTTTTATATTTAGGCTATTTTTAGGAATCTAGTCAAATATCTAAGTTTTTGTAAAGGTTTTTGCGTTTTGCAAACCTCATGCATCATGTCTTGCAAATAATAAATTAATTGGTAGATTAGTTAGCTATCTAGTCAAACAAGTTAGATAACTATTCCCGAAGATCATCTTCGCTGTTTCTAATGATAATAGTACCATATAGAATACCCTGTCTCATAAAAATAAAAGAATATGTACCATATTGTATTTTTCTCCTTACTTTATATTGTTTTGATAATTGCCTTAACTATTCCAAAAAAAGCTAAAGCAATAATTAAAATCCAACAAATTTTATAATATTTTTTTTGGGGAATTATTTTACATAGTACTTTTCCTGAAATAGCTCCAAAAATTAGCCCAATTGAACTTGGAATAATATACTTAAAGAATGTCGCAAAATTAACCAAACCTATGAGAAAGTAACCAATATTTGTATAAATACCCCATATAGCAAAATAAGTAAGCAAATTACCCCTAAATGTTTTTTTCTCCCATTTTTGGTTTAAACCATACAAAATTACGGGTGGACCAGAAATACCTGTGCTACCCCCTAAAAAACCACTTAAAAAACCAACTAGAATAGTAATTAGTTTTGTATTAACAGAAATTATATTTTTACCTTGTTTCAAAAAAAGTATTATTGCACTAGTGATTATTACTGCATTAATTGCAATTTCTAATATCTCTGGCGAAGTATTTTTAAGTATAAATACACCAAAAGGAACGCCCATTGCACTTCCAATTAATAAATATAAGATCTGTTTTGGTTTTATATCTTTATAAGAGGAAATTACTAAATAACAACTTATTCCTAAGCCCATTAAAAGAGAAAGAGGAATTGCGGTTTTTAATGCTAGAACTAAAGATAAGAGTGGGATAGAAATCATTGCATATCCAAAACCAAATGTTGAGTATACCAAACTTGTAAAGAAAAATATTAATCCAATAATAAATTGATTCATCATTTAGTTATTATATCCCAAAAGCGAAGTTTTTAAAAAAGATAGTTTTAATTGGTAACTATTTGTAATCTATATACATTTTTAAAACGAAATATCAAAAATAATAATATTTTAAAAAAAGAAAAAACTTAGATATAAGATTATTATCGATCTTTTTTAATTGGCTCTTAATATCTAAGCTTAAGTAAGCTTTTACACTTATTACTACCTGCTATCACAGAAATAATCAGGTCTCCATATTCGATAATAAAACCTACTCCAATAAAGCTTACATAATTAATCATTGAAGATTTTTTTTGTTCCTTGATAAATCTAATTAAAGAAAAGGAATTTAAAAGTTATACAAAGTAGCTTTTTTATAAATTTATTTTATACTTTTTAAAAACTCTTTTATAATATCTAAGCTCTTTTGTTCTATGATTAAATTGAATAATTTTTCTTTCACTTCAGCTGGAAGTAGCTCAATGCTTTTGGTAGTAGAACTATCGAATTTAGCCATCGGATAGAGCTTTAAAATTTTATCCTTTTGTTTCTCGGTACATTGCAATTGGAGGACCTTCATACCTGCTAATACATCTTTAGCTAAATTATCAATTTCAACTTGGCATAGTTTTTCATTCCTTTCCTCATTAATCCATATATTAATAGGATAATTTTCTGCCATTTTTTATCTCCCTGATTATAAAATTAATATTATTATTTTTTTCATAATATTGCCATTCTCTAAAAATCTTAAAATATTTTTTTCTTAAAATCTATTTTATTATTCCCATGGATGCGAAAGTTTATTTTTTTTCACTCCTGGATTCCCACTTTCGTGGGACTGATAGAGGAGCATCATATAAAAAATAGAAATTATAAATTAAGGATTATGCTATTATCTTTCTATTTTGTAATTTAGGAATTTCAAATACTGCTTGTCTCTTGTTCAGATATTCTTCGGTACAAAAAGGAGAACCAAAACCATATTTATCAGCACTTTCCAGTACCATATCAAATACTTCTGGTCTCATGATGAGTTTGGTTGGTTTTACCTTATCCTGTATCATACTCCTAATCATAGTGCCGCTAAATCCCTGTCTTTTTTTATCATGTCCACATAAACCAGAATAAGTTACCTCCCCACATATAGGGCAATACCACCATTCTAAAATACGAACTGGTTTTATATTTAGGCTATCTTTAGGGATTTGATCAAATATTCGGTGGGCATCATAGGGGTCATAATAACTACCTACCCCGGCATGGTCTCTGCCAAACATATGATGGGTACACCCTAGATTACTCCTGATAATAGCGTGAAGAAGGGCTTCCTTGGGTCCAGCATAACGCATATCCCACAGTACAAAAGATACCATATGAATATCATCTCTAAAATATTTAGCATCATGTAATTTTTGATGACCTAAAAGGATAGCTTCGTCTATATAATCGCCAAGGCGTTTTGGTCCAATTATACAACTGACTAATATTCCTGTTTTTATTTTTTCTACCGGAAGGTCTCCATTAGCAGAAAACCAGGCTCCTTTCATTAGCCATTCATGACCAGTATGGGGAACATTTCTGGTTTGATGAGCAACTATTCTTTCCCAACCTTTTTCGGTGGATATTTTTCTTAATTGTTTTGGCGTATACCAAAATTTATCAAAGGGAGGATTAAACTTTATCTCATTTACTAAGGTAACCTTACCGCTAATAAAAGTATCTTTTAAAGTATTGTACATCTTTACTCCCGGATGTTCTAAATCAGTTGTGCCTAATACAGCCTGTTCAAGATTTAATTTATGGTAATTAAAAATTTCTTCTATCTCCAATATCGCCAAAGCATGGCCATGATAAGTAAGCAGGATAGTATCTGTCCTTTTAATCCCTTTTTCTTTAATTTCCTTATTGGTGATATCAAATACAATAGGAATGGGCCAAAGTGTTCCATTCATTATTGTCATTTTTTCGCATACTGAATCAACATCACCTTTTCCCATAAAACCTTGTAAGGGGGTAAAAAAACCATAAGCAAGATCAATGCATTCCCTGGCTACTCGGTCAGTGACTGCTATTCGTTTTAACTCTCTAATTCGTTTCTTTGATTCTATAGGTGGCAATATCCTCTCTACGATCTCTTTACCACCATGTCCTATATTTTTCATTTTTAGTTTCCTTTCTTAACTTGATAACGCAAAAGAAATAGAAGTGGATAATATTAAATTAGTTTAGACTTTTAATGAAAAATAATTCAATCTGGTTATTTTATTTTTTTCTTTTAAACCTGGTACCCAATATTATTATGGCAACTATAGTTAAAATCAAAAAGGTAAGCGCAATGGGTCGAGTGAAGAAGATGGACAGACTTCCTCGAGATATGAGAAGTGATTGTCGTATTTTTCTCTCAAGGATCTCTCCGAGAATAAAAGCCACCAATATGGGAGGAAGAGGGATTTCAAATTTTGTCAAAATATAACCAACCACCCCTAAAAAAAGCATCATTTTAACATCAAACAAACTGTTCCTGAATACATAGGACCCAATAACACCAAAAACCATAATCGCTGGATATAATATTGGCTTAGGCACATTTACTAATTTTCTAGCAAATTTCAAGAAGATACTTCCTACAGCAAACGTAAATATGTTACTTATAATTAATACAATAAATAACGCATAAAGCATAGGAGCATGTTGCTGCATAAATAAGGGACCCGGGACTAAACCTTGAATCATAAAAGCCCCTAAAATAAGAGCTGCAGCCAGATTTCCTGGTATCCCCAGAGTAATCAAGGGAATTAGATTTGGTCCCACAACTGCATTATTTCCTGCCTCAGCAGCTGATACTCCCTCCAAAGCACCTTTCCCAAAACGTTCAGGATGTTTAGATGATTTTTTAGTATAGGTGTAGCTTAAATAAGAAGCCACGGTGGTTCCAATTCCGGGGATAATACCTATTGCTGAACCTATTCCTAATCCACCAAGGATTGATGGTAAACAGTTCTTGAATTCAGTAAAACTAACCTGGTGATTTCTGGGATCAACAGTTTTTGGTAACTTATTTAAAATATCTTTCTTTAAAATCTTATCTGCTATCCCTATTTCTATTTGCCGGAAAGTCTCTGAGACGATTAAAAGACCAATGACCATAGGAACTAAGGCAAACCCAGCAGTTAATTCTATCGAACCAAAACAGAAACGACGACCAGCAGAAAGTGGGTCAAGTCCAACTACCGCAAACAGTAAGCCAAATCCTGTGGCAATCATTCCTTTTAAGAGATTTTCACTTCCTACTGAACCAATAACTGCTAAAGAAAAAAGAATTATCATAGCATATTCTGGTGGCCCTATTTTCAAGGCAATCATAGCTACTGGTGCGGCTAAGAACAATAGAATAAAATCACTTAAAGTATCAGCTATAGTAGAGGCATAAAGCGCTATTTTCAAAGCCTTACCGCTTTTACCTTGTTTTGACAAGGGATACCCATCGAGCGCAGTAACCGCTGCTTGGGGAGTGCCTGGTACGTTAAATAAAATAGCTGGAATAGATCCACCAAAATTGCCTCCTTTAGAAAGACCCATTAGCATGGCAATCGCAGCTATGGGACGTAGATAGAGAGTAAATGGGATTAGTAAACACATAGCCATAGTATCTGTAAATCCCGGAATAGCTCCTACTATTATTCCTGTTGTTACACCAAACAGAGCTGCTAAAATATTATCTAATTGTAAAACCATATGCATCCCAGCTGCTATATTTTCAAACATAATTTCTCCTTTAGAAAAATATTCCTTCAGGTAAAGGAAAAAATAATATTTTTTTAATTAAAAAATACAAAAATAATAATATTATAATGGGCACTGAAATAAGTTTTATCCATTGTCTCACTCCAAAACTTAACATAAGGATTATTATGAATATAAAACTCGAAATAAAAAATCCTAAAAAATCAATCATAAAGATATAAATTAGAAATATTAATACTGTCGCAACAACTCGAATTATCCCCTTCTCATCCTTCGATTCATATAAGATTATTTTCTCGGTACTTTTCCAACTCTTTATTATTAGCAAAATTCCACAAATGGCTATCCACACATTTACAAATCTCGGGTAAACTGCATCTTTCGTACTTGAAATTTGTGTGGGTATTATAAAAAACCACAAGATAAGACAGAAAATTAATAGAATTATCCCAAATTTTTGATCTTTATTCATTTTGCTTCCCAAAAACAAAACAGTAAAAGAGGAAATTATACTACTTTCCTCTTTTACTGTTTACTTTATTAAATCATTACTGTTCAAGAGCCTTATTATACTCCAGAAGCTCGTAGGCCATTTCAATATCTCTAATGGCGACTTCTTTCCAGAGTGCTCCAGGGAGAAAACGTGGTACCAGACCTAATGCTAAAAACTTCTCAAGTATAACCGGATCTTCCATTGCGCCCCTTAAGGCATCTTCCCAAAATTGCCGGACTGATTCTGGAACATCAGCATGCATTACAATTCCATACTCAATTCTTGATGCAAAGGGATAACCTTTATCTAAAACATTTGGTACCTCAGGAAAATGAGGAACGCTTCCTGAACCACAATTAAGTATTATCCTCAATTCGCCTGCTCTTGCAGCTTGATATGCAGGAGTTCCCACACCAGTTTCACATACATCTATATGACGCCCAAGAATAGCTGATGAACCTTCTGCTCCACTCTTAAAGCGAACATAATTCATGTCCAATCCTTCAATTACCGCTATTGATTTCATAACCTCAAGTGTCCACTGACAATTTCCACTCCCTACACTCACTTCTCCGGGATGTTCTTTAACATAAGCAACAAATTCTTCCCATGTTTTGTAGGGAGCATCCATCTGAGCAAAGAGGATTCGCTCTTGGGGCATGTAGCTTCCCACAAAGATTAAATTATCTGTTTCAATAGGTTCTGCTTCTAAGAAAGGTGCTGCATTAAGATGTGCAGTTACGGTAACAATTAAGACATAAGGATCTGCTTCTTTGGCAATGAAAGTCATTAGTCCAACCAGTCCACCTCCACCTGGTTTATTTACCACAGCTATTGGTTGCCCGACTACTTTTTTCAACTTATCCGCAAGTATCCGTGAACTTGCATCAGTCATTCCTCCAATTCCAGAGGTTACGTTAAAAGTTATTGGCTTAGTTGGATACTTCTCCTCTGCTATAATAGTCAAGCTTCCTATTGACAACACCAGGGAAATTATTACTAACATAACTACAAATTTTCTCATTTTTTTTACCTCCTAATAATATTAAGATTTACTCAATACTCTATACTTTTAATGTATTTAGCACCACCTCCTTCTCCTTAATTTACTTTGTAGTAGTCCTCAGTATCTCTAAAAAAGTAATCTTATTCTATATATCCCAGTGCTCTTAATCTTCGGTTAATAATTTCTTTTTCTTTTTGAGAAAATTTCTTGCCGGTAGTGACCTTGGTTTTAAGATAAGCATTTAGTTTCTTTCTTGAATTAATGATAGTCTCTTTATCCTGTTGGTCTAAAATATTATTCTTTTCTTGAGGGTCTTTAAGTAAATTATAATATTCTTCGATATTTAAAGTCAAATTGCGCATAAATTTAAATTCTTCAGTCCTAATTGACTGTAAGGCCCCTTCACCTCTTGGTTCAAATAGATCTTCAGAATAAACCTCTTCTCTTGCTTCATCTTTTTCAATTACCGGTAACATACTTAAACCATCAAAATCATACCCTTCTTTAGGGATGCCCGCTAAATCTAATAAGGTAGGCACCAAATCAATGGAACGTACCATACCTTCAATTTTCTTTCTTTCAGGCAAACCTTCTCCTTTTATAATCATGGCTACTTTAAGGTCATGGTCATACATAGTAGTATGTTGAGGATATCTTGTTCCCTTTTCTCGCCATGGAATATCTTTTGCTGCATGTTCACCCAGATTAGTTCCATGATCACTCATTACTACTAAAGTAGTATTTTTGTATATACTTAATTCTTTTAAAGTAACGATTAATCTATTTATTAATTTTTCATCAGCCATTTTAATTTTAGCATCATAGTAATTAAACTCTGCTAATTCACCTTCTTTTATTAATCCCTTCTTAAGGAGTGAATGTTCTGAACCTTCATGGGTTTCATAAAGGTGCCCCCAGATAAAGAAATTTTCCTTGTAATTTTCTTTTAGCCATTTAAAGAATTCTTCTACCCAATAGTTTCCTTCATAAATAATTTCATCATTTCCAGAATTAGGATATTGCACTTCTAGCCAACTAGTATCTTTGGAAGCCTCATCCCAAAAATCAAAACCTTCTGCAAAACCATGTCTTTTAGCTAAAAGTCCATTCCCAACAAAGCCAGCAGTTTTATAACCATTTTCTCTTAAAATTTGAGCAACTGTTGGTCCAGTTAAATAAGAATAAGCATCTCTAACACCGTGTTTATTGGGATATTTAGCAGTAATTACCGATCCCATAGCAATTGGAGTAAAATCAGCTGATGAAATACAGGTTTCAAATTTTACTCCTTCCTTGGCTACCTGATCAATGGCTGGAGTATTTATCTTTTGGTAGCCATAACAACTCAAATGGTCAGGACGAACCTCGTCTAAACTAATGATAATGATCTTTCTCTTGGCCATATTTATTTCTCCTTTTTATTTATAATTCCTTTATATGATATAATATTAAAATTTCATATGGACACCTAAATTAGTTCTTTCTGCTTCCAGACAAAGAATATCATCAGGGTCAACATTGGCAATATTAACCTCTGTACCCAAATTTTCTATTAACCAACTCATTAGAGAATAGATATCAGAAACTGTGATCTTGGGAATCCAGGGACCGGGAAGCTCAAAAATGATATTCTTAATATCTACCTCTTTTAAAATTGCCTTGATTAAATTACTTTTGAATATACCATTTTCAAATAATTCAGCAGCTTCAAACATTACCTTCCAAGCACCACAATTAAGACAATCCTTAATGTCTTTAATTAATAGTTTTATATCCGAGGATACTTTTTTACTCCCGGTCTCCCCCAAGACTTTTAAACCATATTCTTGAGTAGCCATCTTGATAAGGTCACACTTTCTATCAGGGGAAATATCTATTAGATTATCTGATACTTCCACTAATATAAATCCAGCTTTAATTATATCTGAAAAATATTCTCGCACTTTGTCTTTGGATATTGCATATTCTAAAAACTGTCCTCCGGGAAAGGCTAAAACTTTGTGTTGGTGATACAAGTCAATTTTCTTTTTTAAGGTTTGAGATTTAATTAAGGCTGAAACACCAACCATAATCTTAGCTATATCTAAAAAATTTGCGGCTAATTTCAAAAAGTCCTCTTGAGCCTTTACACCTAATTTTCGATCAATAATAACAGTGAGACCCGATTCTCTTGGTTTAACCCTTCGCCTTTTAAAAGGAATATTTGAAAAAAGACGGTTATACATATCTCGCACCTCTATTCTATATATAATTTTACACATATCCTAACTTATTTGAATTATTATTAACTTAGCTGATTATCCCCTATTCTTTTTCCATCTTATTTTATTTTTGCCTTACTTTTTCTATTTTTGATCTTAGTTTCTTCTATGGCTCTTTGGTTCTAGAAAGCAATTAACAATATCCTTTATTTCTTATAGTAGATTTTTATTTAAATCATACATCTCTAATTTTAATTACTTTCCTTGTAGATTTCTAAGCTATTTATATTAAAAGGAAATAAAATATCTTTTTATATGACCTCTTTTTTCTTTTTTAATTTCTTCCTAAATGACAATATAAGTGAAACTACACCCAAACTTAATAGAATCATTGCAATTGGACTTTTTAAAAATATGAATAAACTACCTCGAGATATAAGAAGTGCAGTCCTTAGATTACGCTCAAGAAAGGGGCCTAAAATAAAAGCTAATAAAAAAACAGGAACAGTAAAACCAGTTTTTCTCATTATATATCCAAGTACCCCTAAAATTAACATAACTTTAATGTCAAATATACTAAAATTTATTCCATATGTCCCTATACCACAAAGCACTATAATGATTGGGAAAAGTATTGTATAATCTATTTTTCTAAGTAAACGTGTAGCTACGTGTATAAATGGATACGCCACTAAAACTCCTCCCAATATATCAGTTAGTATCATCAAAAAAAATAATCCATAAAGTACTTCAGGATGTGTTTTCATAAGCATAGGGCCCGGCATCATTCCTTGTATCATAAAAGCACCAAATAAAGCAGCAGCTACTATGCTTCCGGGAATACCTAAAGTTACCAAAGGTATTAAGCTTGCAGCACATACTGCATTGTTACCTGCTTCGGGAGCAGCTACGCCTTTTATTTCACCTTTACCAAAAGTTTCCGGGTGTTTAGAGGCTCTTTTTGCTTCACCATAACTCATAAAAGCAGCAGTGGTAGCGCCAAGACCTGGAAGGGCTCCTATAAATGAGCCCACAAGTGACGATCTTAAAATATCTATAGCACATATTTTAATATCATTTTTTCTAGATTTCCATGTAGGCTTCTTAAATAATTGTATTTCGTCTTTTAGATTAGATAAATTTAAATTTATTATTTTCTCAACTTGGATCAATACTTCTGATAAAGCCAATAAACCAACTATGGCAGTAACAAAATTTATTCCACTATCTAATTCAACTATTCCAAATCCATATCTTCTTGTTGTAGTCATCATATCTAGTCCAATCATAGCAAAAGATAGTCCTCCTCCTAATGAAACTAAACCTTTCCATATTTCTAAAGGGGTATCGCCCATAAGGCCAGTAACAACAGTTAATGAAAAAAATATTAATGCTGCAACTTCGGCAGGACCAAATTTCAAAGCTATGCGAGCTAAAGGCGGTGCGGTAAATAGTAATAATAAATTACTAAGAGTGCCTCCTATAACAGATGCAAAAAGCGCCATTTCTAAAGCTCTTAATCCTTCGCCTTTCAATTTCATGGGGTAACCATCAAAAGAAGTTGCTGCTGCCATTGGGGTTCCAGGAATATTAAATAATATTGCAGTAATAGAACCACCATAGACGCCTCCTTTATAACAACCCATTAAACCCGCTATTGCAAATAGAGGGCTTAAAGTATAAGTAAAGGGGAGCAATAAAACAATAGCCATCACTGAGGTAAGTCCTGGTGTAGCGCCAACAATTACTCCTATAAAATACCCTCCTAAAATCCCTAAAATATTTGTAATATTAAAAGCATAATTAATCCCACTAATTAAATTAGGAATAAAATCACTCATTATGAAGTCTCCAAAATTTACTCTAAATTACTAGCCAAAAATTATTTTTTCTAATATATTCTCCAAAAAACCTTCCGGTAAAGTTGTTTTTAATACTCCCCTAAAAAGAAAATACATGAATAGTGGGAATAAAATTGATATTATAACTACTTTAGTATAATTACGTGAACCACATGTAATAATACTTCCTGCTAGAAATATTATTGTTGATAACAGAAAACCAATATAATCAAGCGCTAATACCCAAATTCCTATAAGAATTATTATAACAATTGCCCTCTGTGCGTTGTTTTTCTGTTTTTTCTGCGCATCTTTATTTTTTTGACTATCTGCTTCTTTAGTAGTAATAGTATTTTGAAAAATGCTTTGGAAAAAATATCCAACTGAAGAAAGCAAAATTAAAGTATTTACGATAAATGGATATGTTGGGACCGATCCTTGATTGATAACCTGAGAAGGTATTAAGTAAAAATAATTAAATAAACAAAAAACTATTAAACCTGAGGCAATTTTTGTTTCTCTTCCAATTTTCAATTATATTATCCTAACTTCCTTATATTTTTTCTAGTAAATTTTTTTCTTTAATCCGTTAAAACTTAACCTCGTTTCAAGGTATCTAATTCCACAAAAAAACTATTGTTAGGGAAGCAATACTATAAAAAGCATGCTTCCCTAACAATTATAAAACATCGCTCATTTTTTATAACTTTTCACTAATCTTTCAATATTCCTACTTGTCTTAAAACATCACCCCAAACCTTATAATACCGCTCTGCTAATTCTCGATATTCAGCACCAGGTTTAAAGTCAATAGTTACAAACAAGCTTTTTTCAGCCTTCTCTTTAACTTCTTGTTTACTACAGGCATATTTGATTGCTTCTTCAAGTTTAGTTCTTATATTCTCTGGTGTGCCAGGTGGAAATATTGCCCCCATGCAAGAATATTGATAAAAATCATATCCCTTTTCCATGATTGTAGGTACATCCGGACAAAGATTTAATCTTTTATTACTCAACACTATAAGTGGTCTGACTTCTCCTGATTGAAGTGCTGAAACTGCTGCTGTAGTAGAAGTATTACAAGCATCAACATGTCCTCCAAGTAATGCTGCAATTGATTCTGGATTTCCCTTGAATGGTATTGGGTTCCATTCAATACCCTCTTTCATGGCTACGTATTCCAAGGCTAAATGATTGGTTGAACCAAGACCCGGGGTACCATATACTATCATACGAGGGTGCTCTTTGGCATATTTAATAAAATCTTCCCAAGTTTTCCAAGGCGCATCATTTCTAACAAGAACCATGTATTCATAGGGCATTGGAGAAGCTACATATCCAAGTTCTTTCGCATCATAAGGTAATTCTCTTAACTGACTATGAATTACTAGTGTGGGTAAATTACACCATCCAAAGGTATAGCCATCAGGATCCCTTTTTGCAACATCTGCAACTGCTATTGTCCCGTTTGCACCTGGTGTATTTATTAATACTAAAGGCTGCCCTAAATACTCTTCCATATAGGGAGCAAGCGTACGAGCAACAATATCTGTTGTTCCTCCTGCTGATAAAGAAATTATACCCTTTATCGGTTTTGTAGGATACTCTTCCTGCGCCCCGATTGCCAAGCTTCCTACTAACAACATAAGAGAAATTATCGTTAACACTACTATAAATCTTCTCATTTTGTTACCTCCTAAAAATATTAAAATTAACTTAAGATTCTATAATCTTGTAATAATTAACATCACCTCCTTAATATGATTTGGGAGCAGTGTTATTCTATATATCCCAGCGCTCTCAGTCTTTGATTAATGACTTCCTTTTCTTTTTGAGAAAATTCTTTTTTAGGTGCAACTTCGGTTTTAAGAAAAACATTCATCTTTTTCCTTAGGGTGATTAATTTTTCTTTATCGGTTTTCTGAAACAGATTATTTTGCTCTTGGGGATCACTATTTAAATCATAACATTCTTCTTCCCCTAAAGTTAAATTACGTATAAATTTAAAATCTTTGGTTCTTACTGATTGTAGTGCTCCCTTGCCTCTTGATTCAAATAAATCTTCAGAATATACTTCGTCCCTTGTCTCATTTTTATTAATTACCGACAACATACTTTGACCATCAAAATCATATTCTTTGGCAGGTAAACCAATTAAATCCAATATAGTGGGAACTAAATCAATAGAACGCACCATATTTTTAATGACTTTTCCTTTAGGCAAACCTTCACCCTTGATAATCATAGTCACTTTTAGGTCATGGTCATACATAGTAGTATGTTGTGGGTATCTGGTTCCCTTTTTTCGCCAAGGAATATCTTTTACAGGATGTTCGCCAAGATTAGTTCCATGGTCACTCATTACCACCAGAGTTGTATTATCAGCTATAGATAACTTATTTAAAGTGTCTAATAGTCTACCTATTAATTTTTCGTCAGCCATTTTTATTTTGGCATCGTAATAATTAAATTCCGAAAGCTCTCCTTCTTTTATTAATCCTTTTTTAATGAGTGAGTATGCTGAACCTTCGTGAGTCTCATAAAGATGTCCCCAGATAAAGAACTTTTCTTGGTAGTTCTCTTTTAACCATTTGAAAAATTCTTCTACCCAGTAGTTTCCTTCATAGAACATTTCCTCACTCTCAGCTCCAGGATATTGAATCTCTAACCAGCTAGTCTCCCTAGAAGTTTCATTCCAAAAATCAAAACCTTCGGAAAAGCCATGTTTTTTTGATAATAGACCATTACCTACAAAACCAGCAGTTTTATAACCATATTTTTTCAAGATAGTAGCAATAGAAGGTCCTATTAAATAAGAGTAGGGGTTTCTCATTCCATGCTTATTGGGATATTTTCCCGTAATTACCGACCCCATAGCAATTGGAGTAAAATCAGCTGATGAAATACAGGTTTCAAATTTTACTCCTTCCTTGGCTACCTGATCAATGGATGGAGTATTTATCTTTTGGTAGTCATAACAACTCAAATGGTCAGGACGAACCTCGTCTAAACTGATGATAATGATATTTCTCTTGGACATATCTATATCTCCTTTATGTCGTATTTTAAGTTTACATATACCCCAACTTCCTTAATCTTTCCATTGCCTTTTCTTTGTCTTGTCTTCTACCAGCTCTCTCTGGTATATTTTCTAAATCCTGTTCCCAGGCAGGGATACCGACTTCTCCTGGGTTAGAACTACTTCTTGCTCCTAAAGAACGATAGCCTATCTTATAGAGGGGACAGTAAGGAAGATTATGTAAATGGGTATTATCCCAGATATCTCTTTCGGTAAAATGCAAGATGGGAGAAACCCTGGTATGTTCCGGCATCAGATGCCCAGCTTCATGATGAGTAAAGTATTCATCTTCTTTCCTTGCTGCTTGTTCATCTCTTCGTAAGGCCATAAATAACAATTCAGTTTTGCTCTGTTCGATAAATTTATTAAGCACCACTGTCTTCATTAGATGATTACCAGCATATGATTCTGCTTCAAAGGGAAATGATTTAAATTCAAATTCAATACGCTTGAGTTCAGCTTGATTACGTTCATCCAAATCTTTTACCTGGATATCATTCCCTAAGTGACTTTGACAACACCTAAGCATATTAAAATTACATAACCAATTCAGGTCTATGTGCCATTTTTTAGAAATGCTAACTAGGAAATCGGTTATTTCCGGAAAAGCATCACCTTCATCGATGGTAATAACTTGAGGGAGATCAATGTTTTCCTCTATACATACTTGACGAATAATCCAAAGATTAGTGGTGCTATCTTTTCCGCCGGTCCAGGTAATAGCACATTTTGCCGGATCAAATTTCTCAAAGGTTTCACGCACTACTTGCTTTGATTTTTCTATTAATTCCTTGTTCTTTTTCTTTACTTCTTCGTTCATTTTAATTCTCCTTTTTATTTTTTATTTTTTTATTTTATTGCTATCTATTTATATAAGTCATTAATTTTTTCTTCATATATTCACTCTTAGTAGAGGTTTTGATCAAGTTATTTAACTCTTGGGAATCTTCGCTAAGGTTATACATTTCCCAACTCTGATTGGCTTCTCTGTAAATTATTTTTAGGTCATTTTCCTGATAGAAGTATATGGGTTTATCAGTTTCCTTTTCATGATTACTAGTTTTACCAATCGCTTCTCCGAAGACTCCATTTTGAGGATAACTCTTTAAAGGAAGCATGGAATGCCCTCTAAATTTCTCAAATGATTCAAGACCAAAGAGATAAAGTATGGTAGGAGGGATATCAATATTGCTAACAAGGTTATCACACACCTCACCCTGGGTACGATTATACCTGTAAATAAGTAAAGGGGAACTAATAAGTTCAGAATACATTTTGCCATCATGAGAAAGACCATTATGTTCACCAAATTCATCTCCATGGTCAGTAGTGATAATTACAACTGTATCCTTTAAAACATTATATTTTTCCAATATGTTAAAAAATTCTTTAACATAATTATCAGTTTCACACACTCCGGCATCGTAAAGTTTTTTTAAAAGTTTTACTGTTTTTTTATTTGATACATCTCTCTTAAGTATTATATTTTTGAACAAATCCAACATTTCATCTTCAGAAAGATTAATTGAAGGATCTACCTTGTTTAAATATTCTTTTGTAGGAATATAAGGCTCGTGTACATCCATATAATGTGTCCATAAAAAGAAGGGACGATAATTATCATTTTCAATATACGAGGAAAGCCATTGATCCACTTTATCATTAATACCATCTCCCCTAATATAAGGAATTTTATCACTTACTTCATCTTGCATAGAATCATAAAAAACATCCCAACCTCTATCCCAACCAAAATAACCACAAAGGTAAGGATTGGAATGAAAAGCGGCAGTAGTAATTTCAGATTTTTTTAGGACTTCTGAAATGAGAGTTCTTTTTGGTGAGCACTTTTTTTGCCTACCATATTCAAGATAATAAGAAGATGTAAGAATGCCAGGAAAGGAAGCTTGAGTATAAGGACCGGTAGATTGAGCGTTTGTAAATTTAATACATTTATTCTGCAAAGAATCTATAAAGGGGGTTAGTTCATCTTTATTTCCATAACACCCTAAAATATCTTTTCTTAAGGTATCTATGGTTAATAAAATAAGGTTCTTCAACTGATACTCCTTTCACATTATTGTATAATATATTTTTTATACTATGTTAGATAATTTTTATAATTTTATATTTATTATTATATTCGGCAAAAATATCAAAAATCCTTCTTTTAATCACAAATTTATTGCCACTTATTTATTTAACTGATCCTTATCCCTTTTTCCTCTTTTTTATTTTTATAATCTAAACAATTTGTCTAACTTAAATATATGCTGTATTTCAAATAATAATATTTGTTACTATTTTATTATTCTACAAAAAAGAATTTCATTTCTATTTATTCAATTACTCAATTTTTTGTCCAGAAAAACAGTTTATTAACTAATAAAATTCATTTATTATCTGACTATAAATAATTATATATTTTTTCTCCTTCTAGTAAAATATTTGTACTTTCTCCATAATTTATACTGAAAACTAAACAATGTACTTATTGATAAAGAGTGCCTCCTGTTACGAATTTTTAAGGATATTTTCTATGTTGATTATTTGGATATTTTTATATTTATTTATTTCTTTGGTTAATTTCTCCGAGTTATCGGTAGAAAGTATGATTGTTTTTTTACTGGAGAGATTAGTATGGTTAGAGTATTGAGATAGAAAATTTGATATAGAAATGGTTTGATGACTTAAGAATTTTTCTTTAGATAGATTATCGGTTATAATTGCATTTAATTTTAAAGGGGTGCTTATTCCGGCATAGTAAGTGATTTCAGCAAGCTGACCTGTACCATAAATATTTATCGTTTTTTCTCCTTGTTGGTAGAGTTTCATTAAGTAAGCAGTAAGTAGATCCTTGGTGTAATGATAATAATGGAGGGTTTCCTGGAAACGGCTATACATTAAGCGGCTGACATTTGCCATACCCCTAGGAGTGATAATGTATAAAAGCTTTCTTCCGGTATCTTTTTTGGCTTTGATTAGGCCGCGGTGAATTAGGTTTTTTATGATGGCGTTGGTAAGGCCAAGGGAAATATTAAGACGATGAGCGAGAGAGCGCTGGGATAGAGAAGGATTTTGTTTTAGTTCTAAGAGAGTGTCAAGTTCGGGTTTGGGCATTTTAAGACTCCCTTCGGTCGTCTTGTTGCAAGTTTCGGGTTACGGGTTTCGGGTTTAAAACTTGTTTTTGGTTTATGGTTTTTGGTTTATGGTTTTTTAGAGATTTAATAAGATTAGTTAGTCTACGAATAATTGATTGAATTTCTGCTAATAAAAATTTATATTCTTCGTTGGTTATATAATTTAAATCCTTAGAAAGTAATAGCTGATATTCTGTTTCAAAGGCAGAGCCTTTGGCTATTCCTAAGAATCTAATTAGATTACCATTGTCCAATTGCCCACATCCTTCTACAATATTTGTTGGGATAGATGATGATGATCTTCTGATTTGAGAAGTCAGTCCATATTGTTCGTTATTGGGGAATTTCTGAGTAATATTGTAAATGTCTACAGTAAATTGATGGGCATCTTCCCAGACTTTAAGTTTTTTGTAGTTGGACATAAGAGACTCCCTTCGGTCGTCTTGTTGCAAGTTAC
>JAHLWT010000277.1 GCA_019057775.1 Promethearchaeota archaeon | reverse complement strand
TGTATCGGGGAGAGGCGCACTGGCGGTCATTTGACCGTCAGCCGTCTACTCGATTGTGTTTAGTAATTTATTGATTATCATCCTTCTTCATTCCATCTTCATCTATTATATAACTCTCTTCTTCTAATTCAACTAAACCTAAGTAGTGAGAATTCTTAATTTCTTTACTCTTATTTTCTATTATTTCCCAATCAATTCTATAACCCCAGCTATCCTTTTGGTCTTTTTTAAATGATTCATAAACTATCACTACAGAATTTATTTTATTAGCTTTTTCTAATAAATCAGACAACGCTTCATTTAACTTATCCTTATCCAGTTCATATAATGTCGTAAATGTTTCTGGAATCATTAAAAATACATGATGGGGCAAATCCTCAATATTTTGGATCTTAGATATTTTGTTTAGTAAAGTACTTCGGATTTTACTATAAATATTAACTTCATAATTAATACTTATTTCTCTAATATTTTTTACTTTCTCTAAATTTGATTGAAAAATCATACTTGATCCCAGATTGGAAGGAATCATTGAAATTGATGGATATATATCAAAAAAATCTTTTATCTCATGCTCTTCATCCAATCTAAATTTGGAATAAGTATAATAGAAATTAATGGAATTATTGTTATAACTATATTTTCCGGTTTCTTTCTTATCAATTACTTCTTTTGAAAGCTGCAATAAATTTTCATGTTCATTTTTTAAGGATTGAGAGGTTGAAAGATAGAATTGGCAATTTATATTTTTATTTTCAAGATAGCTTTCAATATCACTAATAAGCTTAGTAGAAGAATCACTTTGCTCATTTACAACGTCTGGGATATTTCTTCTTGTACATTCAACAGTAAAATCAGTATCATTTGTTTTTATATAGAAATCAGGGTTTCCTTTTCCCTTTTCTTCCTTCTTTTTCTCAACTTCATAGCTGCTATTATTCAATATACCGTATGAGATTATCTCAAATAGAGTATTTTCGAATTGATCTGGGTTTTGTAAATCATTCTTAAATCGTGTTGGATTAGGTAACTTATCTTCAAAACTGTCAATGAAAGACCCGATAAAACTATATTTCTGATAATTTTTTAAAAGTATATGAAAATAAATCTCCTTAGTAATTATCTCTTTTTTGTAATTATGTGCGTTCTGAATACTTGAGTGAATTTTAATAAAAGGATGACTGATTGAGTTAGGATTTTTTAAAAAATTCTTGTAGTTCTCATTAATCCAATCCTTTCCAATAAAATTGATGAATTTGTTATAGTTTTCTAATGATAGTTTGACCTTTACCATTTATGCAGTAAGTTTCTAAAATTATTAAACACATTGTTGTATGCTGGGCTTTATTCATTATCAGTCTATTATGTTATTCTGTCAGCCTAATCAACGCACTACCGCTTCCGAAAAAATTAGTTTTTAGTATCGGCATGTTTCATTTTATGTTTCCATCTATTGTCTAAAACTCACAAAAATGCACTCAAAGTTTTCTATTATCTCACCAATTAATGCGTCTGGTTCTGCTGAACTTTCTTTAATACTAATCAGCTTTTCCTCAATCATTCAAATTCAGCAATGCTATGTAGTAAATCCTCAATTATTTCAGTACTATCAGAATCTGAACCGTAGGGCAATGCACTTTCAATGCCTTCTGTTAGATTATCATTTTCTAATAAGCTTTGGCATTCCTCCTTCAAATATGCTTTAACGGTTGGGTTGGCATTGCCAATGTCATCTAATATGGTAGGGCAATTCTCTAGAATGTAAATAATATCTTCAAAATCGTGACTTTGACGTAAGTCATTACCACCTCTATCATTATGCGCTTCAAGTTTTGAAGCTAGATAGTATTCAGGAGGGAATACAAATATTTCAGTCCCATCATGTAGCGTTTTGACTATTTTGTTATCAATACCCTCAACATACCATCTATTACTAAATCCAAGAATATCGGAATCAGTTGGCATAACATCCACTTTAATGTCATTGTATACCCACCGACATATCGGTGCTCCTGGTGATGTGTCGTTCGCGAACTCTTTACTTCGCAGGTTCTCCTCTAATCTATTATGTTCAATTCTTGAACTTAATTCAATTACACAATCTACATCTTGGGTAGGTCGGATATCGGAGGCAGCAGGATCACTTGCGTAGAGTTCAGCTACTGCTCCTCCAACAAACACCACTTCTTCTTTTAATTCGCTTAAACCATTAGCTACAGTTTGCAGCATAATAATATTTGTACTAGGCATTTCGTAATCGTTTTTCTAATTCTTTAATTGCAATTTTTATTTCCCTTGCACGCCCAACTCTTATTGTATCGACAATTACAAGTAGTTCATAAAATAATTGATCGTCCTGTATTGTTGCTGGTAAGGTTTTATATAGTGGTTCAATAGCTTGTCCCCGTTGATTACCTTTAGCATATTGCCATACATAAACATCCCCCCCTGATACAATGTGTTCGTTTATAGGGTATGCTGAATGCGCAGTTGGAATGCCTTTTACTATAGAACCTGGTTCAACAGGGAAAACATACTTTAGTCCATAAATCAGAAACTCCTTAAATGAATTAAGATGAACAGTTCTTTTCTTGCTGTCAATAAGTCTAGCAATCTTACATCTATTTAATGCTTCAGATACTTCAGATGGACTAATTTGAAGGGCATTAGCAATATCAATATTTCGCCAATTATCATGTTGTATTGAAATAATCTTCAACAGAACTATAATATCCTGAGGGCGCATTCCATTATGTTTCTTCATAGCATCATTATTAATTCGCGATTCGCGAATAGCAAATTTATCCATATTTATTCTCTAAACAAAATATAATCGCATAGTATTTATTTTAATAGCAGTAAGTCTTCCAAAACCATCTTTGTCGGAAAACACACAACCAGTATCAATATTTACTGCTTTCTGTTTAGTATTAACTCTTTCAATACAACTATTTACAGTAATAGGACAATGACCATGAATAACATGCCTCTACAAAATTATTCTTAAGAGCAATGGATACAGAGTTTTTAAAATCGATCTCGGAAATATGTCCGGACGGCTCAGCAAAAAGAAGCTTGCCTTTTGGTTTTAAGACTTTATATAACTCGCCAAACATAAAATTTTGATCAGGAACTTCATGTGCTACAGCAAAGGCAAGGATAAAGTCTATTTTCTCATGATATTTTTCGAGTTTTACTGAATCATCAGTACAGATGTGGGTTTCAATGAGATTAGAAACACCTGCTCTTTTAGCTCTTTTTTGCAGTACCGTGAGCATTTTTTCCTGAATATCGACGCAGATCACCCTACCATCTGGGTTAACCATATGAGCCATAGGGATGCTGAAGAACCCCATGGCAGAACCGAAATCAAGCACATTCATCCCAGGCTTCAGAAATCGATTTAGAATTTTATATGGGTTTTGAGAAATTTTTCGAAAAGGACTAAGTAACAAATAACCAATAAAAACAGGACAAACTCTCTCAGCCATAATTTTCCGAAGTTTAGTTAAACCAATAAGATAACTTAGCTACCAGTCCACGATTTTTAGTGCGGAAATCACCGGGATAAGCATTTTCTGTATAAACAATATAAAAGTCAGAAACAGGTGCAAACCGCCATTGGAACCGGATATTGACATTAAAATTATCGATCTGGTTGTTATATTGTGCGAAAGTAGTCAGGAAGAGTTTATCGGTAAATGTAATATCCAGCCGGGGGCCAATTAGTACAAGCTCAGCGCTGTTGTACGGCTCGGGTAAAATAATTTGGTGATAAGTGGCCATAACAGCCAGACTGCCGTAAGGCTGAACACGGTAATTCAATTCACCGTTCAGACTCAACCGTGTACCATTGTAATAACCACCGTAGCGGGTTGAAAGCTTATAATTGAAAAGTTTTCGGATATCGGAAGTGTAAGAAACAGCAATTTCTTTCCAGCGAAATTCGCTGCCGGCAGTCAGACTGTCGCCTCCGGTATTTGTTGGGTCAAAGGGTGTCTGAAGTTTCACAAATCCATCTTCGAGTTCCAGTGTAAATTTACTTCGATCGAGCCATTCCACAGCATAACCCAATTGGATCTCACGGTCCGTTAGCAAAAGGGCCGGTTTATAATACAGATCCAATTCCAGGATGGGTCCATGATTTATTATGCGACGCGATTTCGGGAAAAACTTATATTCAATGGTGGGGTTTATCTGATAAAATCCTTTCCGTTGTATATAACCCACTTCGGCCATGTAATCAAGGCCTACCCATGCCTGATTAAGAGAAGCTGAAAATTGTTGAGTTTCATAGGTAAACTGACCTGCCAGGGTGGAAGCATCAACTGATGCACCAGGGTAGAAGGATTGATGGTAAAAAGCTTTCCCTGTCCAGCGGCTGTCTGCACTCGAAATGTTCAAATCAATACCTGCCACGCGGTTATAACCTGAATCAGAAATATCCTCGCCCGCCATGGGAGATGTTATTTTCTTGTTGATCATAAATGCAGTAATATTCGATCTGCTGAAAATTTGCCGTTGAATGACTGCAACACCGAAATTGGCAGCCCGGATATTATTTTTTGTACCTGTTTGTATATCCATTAAACCTATGCGCCAATTTTTTCCCAGTTGTCCGCTCAGCCTTGCTCCGGCCTGGACGGGATTACTAAGTCCGATCCGGCGGGAAAAAAAAGGACGGATGTTTACAGTGCCCAGGCTGGCAAATAAGTCACTGTTCTCAAGAAAAAACTGCCTTTTTTCCGGAAAAAACAACTCAAAGCGATCGAGGTTAGTTCTCTGCCGGTCTACTTCCACCTGGGAGAAATCCGGATTCAGTGTCAGATCGAGGTTCAAAGAAGTGGAAAGGATGACCTTCGCATCCAGGCCGGCTGTCGCATCAATATTGATGTTTTCTCCGGCTGCTACATCCTGTGTCGCTTTGCTTGATATATACGGGATCAGTGAAAACCGTGTGCCTGATTCAGGTAATGGTCTGTCCCATACCAGGGTTCCGGTAAAGGCAAGGTTGGCTGTTTGAAACTGTCTTGGTATCGGGGCCCAGCTTGATTTTTCGTTGGTTTTGAGGTCGAGACGACTGAAATTAATGCCCCATTCGGATTCGCCATCACGGTACCGTATACTTCTGAAAGGGATTCCGAACTCAGCCACCCAGCGGTCAGCGTAATTTTTTATCGCCGATTTCCATTTAGTATCCCAGTCGAGGGAAACAAATCCGCCGTTGGCCTGGAGGCCGTCCCACTGGGCCCCGGCTGCAGAAATACCAAATGCAAAGCCATTGGTTTGGTCATTATAGGTGTCAATAAATGCAATGAAATTATCATTTTTGGGGAAA
>JAHLWT010000276.1 GCA_019057775.1 Promethearchaeota archaeon | reverse complement strand
GATTTCATGATGTCAGGTGTTTCCACCTGACATTGAATACTGGAGTAATTAAAATCTTGCCATATCATTAGCTGTCGGATGGAAACATCCGACAGCATCGTAATTTTTTAATAATAATCCAACTCCGATAGAGTTGCGTGATCTCCATTAATTGGTTTTCTTCTACAATAATCGAACACCGATGGTGTTCTTTTTCAAGTAATTAAAGTTATGCTATTTATCAATTTACCCTGTGAAATATTGCTTTGCAATTAATCTTCGATTTATTTTACAGGGTTCACCCCGTGAAACCCTGCATAGCAGGAGCAACGAAGTTGCTGTTTCACAGGGACAAAAGGAAAACAAATGGCTATGTTCCATAATCTTGTTGTTTTTCTTATTTTGCAACCTACTCGTCTGACCACTAAAATACATTAACCTTTTACCTAAACTATAACATAATTGCAATGTTTCAAATCTAAACTAATCACCCGTCAATAGTAGTGGTCTGACGAGTACGAACAATTACTACTGAATTACCACCGAATTACTATTGAATTACTACTAAATTACTATTGAATTACCAATGAATTACTACTGTATGACCTCTTATTAATTAACACATAACTTAATCATTTCCTCATAAACCTTTTTCCAACCCTTCCATTCCCCTTTATCATCAAAAGAAGTATTATGCCACAGGCTAATAAAGGTGCCATTTACCTTTTTAACTTTTACAATCAGTTCGCGAATTCTCTGAATTGCTTCCTCCGGATACAGCCGGAGATAATCCTTTAAGGTTCCATCCATCACCTGAAAGGGAAAGACTTTCAACCCGGTTTCTTCTTCCCTTTCAAGATCATAAAAATTAAACGGACTTGCGATACCAGCTCTGAAACCTGTTCTGGAGGCATAACCCATAGTGTAATCTTCCTTAATGCCAAATTGTATCAAATTACGGTATGTTTCAGGAAAACGCAGTTTTAAAAAATGTTGACGGCTTTTTTGTACCGGTTTTCCTAAAACCAAACTCAATCCGTTAATTTCACCGGACAGTATGTCTATCGTCGAATTCGATTTGTAAGAAGGATGTACTCCTATTTCATTTTTTTTTACTAAATCCAAAAGCAGGTTCCTGTACCCTTTCTTTCCCAGGGATATATTCTTATCAAATTTACTCCGTTTGCCTGCCAGGATAAAAAACACCGGATCGAGCTTGAACCGGTTATGGGTTTTTTTTAAAAAGGGAAAGGTAAAATACGGATCTTCCAGTTTTTTGATCAACACTTTGAATCGTTTTGCACCTTCCTCTTTATTTCCTTTAAGGTATGAGTTCAATATTGCTCCTGCATTTCTGAATATTCCTTTGTGTAAATATGCAAAAGGCTCATCAACATCGATGGTAGGAATAAAATGAAATTTGTTTTTCTTTATTTTAAGTTCCGGAAATTTGTTAACCAAACCCTCACCCAACTCTCTTGTCCACTGATTAACAACTGGTTCGTTAAGAAAACCATTTTCATAAGCAATACTCTGGTCAGCCTCAAACCTCCCATGTTCATCTTCAATAAAATCAAGGTATTCCTCGTAACGTGTGACCATATAAAAAGAAGCTGAAAAAAGGTCAAAAGGAATATCTGATTCTGGATCTGTTAAAAAGAATACATGCATGTCCTTATAAACCGGAACATATATATCCAGTTGCCTGATCCCCTTTTCAAAAAGTAAACCGGCAGGCAGAATCGTGAAAGAATCATCAAAAAAAAGGGATGAGTAATTGATTTTAGGTTTGGAATATTTCGAAAATTGATCCTTATCTGTTGTGATTTGGCAGTCAATACCAAGAATTTCCCAGCAGATCAGGTTGACAATGTATTCCAGACGAGGAGTAATTTCTTTAGAAAAAAAAAGCAAAACTAAATGTTTTGAGAAAAATTATTAACCCTGAATAAACCAAAATTAACAATTTACCCGGTTAATTCACATAATCACTTTCTTTATATGCAAAATTATCTAATTTTAAAATACATGTTTACATGATGTCAGGTGTTTCCACCTGACATTGAATACTGGAGTAATTGAAATCTTGCCATATCATTAACTGTCGGATGGAAACATCCGACTACATCGTAATCCGCTAAGCGGATATCGAACTCACGTTAAATTAAGTCTATCTAAGTTTTTTTTCCATAAAACAATGTTTATTTTTACTAGCGACTACTAATGGGTTTTTTATGAATTTTGTCCGGAAAAATAAATATATATTTTTAGTAATATTATTGCCTGCAATTCTTTATTTATATTACAATACTGCAACTAACGGACACTATCATAAATTATCAGACGGAGAAATTGTTTGTCATGCGCACCCTTTTCAGCATCAAACCAGTAAAGATTCTCCATTTGAAAATCACCATCATTCCAATTTTGAATATTCTATTCTTACACAAATTTCGAATCCCTTTACGTTATTATGTGTTTTTCTTGTTTTACTTGGTTTATTTATTGTATGTTATAAAAAATTTGAGTATCAGTCAAATATATCATTTTCAATACCTAAATATTACTTTCGTAATGTTTATCGAGGCCCGCCTGGTTTTTAATTAACTCTACTTTTTGTTTTTCTTCTTTTTAGAATCGTGTTTTTGTGTTGTTTCAAAAACAAAAACAAATCTTGTGTTGTATTAAACAATCATCAATTATTAATCAATAAAAAAAATGAAAAAATCAATAACATCAATTTTAACGATATCCTTTTTTCTGATTTTTAGCTTAAATGCTATTCCACAGGAAAAAACAGATGCTATGTTGTTCGGAGGCGTACAATGCAAAGGAGAGCATATTCCTTACGTTAATATAATTGTAAAAGGAACTAATCTTGGCACAATGACTGATGCCACCGGTCATTTTAAGCTAACAGATTTACCCGTAGGAAAAAATATTATTATAGCTCAGGTATTGGGTTATAAAACACAGGAAAAAGAAGTTGAAATGAGGGCGGGTAAGGCAACTGAATTGTTTTTTGAATTGGAAGAAGATGTTTTAAAACTCGAACAAGTTGTTGTTACAGGAACAAGAACAAAACATTATATAAAAGATGTTCCGGTTAGAACAGAAGTTATCACCGCCAATGAAATAGAAAGAAAAAATGCAGCTAATTTATTTCAGGTTTTGGAAGGAACACCTGGCATCCGGGTAGAACAACAATGTCAATTTTGTAATTTTTCGATGATCAGGATGCAGGGGTTAGGAGCTGAACATACACAGGTGCTTATAAATGGGCAACCGATGTATTCCGGTTTGGCAGGTGTATACGGCTTGCAACAGATAGGAACAATAGATATTGAAAGGGTTGAAGTTGTAAAGGGCGCAGGTTCTGCTCTTTACGGAAGCAGTGCAGTTGCAGGGGCAATTAATATTATTACAAAAGAACCTTCACTTGTGCCATCGACAAAAGTAGGTATTCAATTCGGAAATTATAACACGAATAAATATGATTTATCATCTTCAATTCGAAACAAAAATATTGGTCTGAATATATTTGCCCAAAAATTAATGGGAGATGCAATTGATGAGACTGCTGAGGGAATAACTATCGATGAAGTTAAAAATAAAGATGGTATTTCTGACAGAGTTGCTACAAATCTTAATAATGCAGGTTTTGGTTTATACATTTATGATATTTTTTCTAAAAATGATAAACTCATTTTTAGAGAACGGTATTCATCTGAAAGAAGACAGGGCGGATTAATTGACGATGATTATTACAAAAATCCTTTTACCGATGGAACCGAATGTATTATTACAGACAGGTATGAATCTGAACTTTCATATAATAAGGAATTTGAAAACAATTCGGATTTAAATATTTCATTGGCATATGTTAATCATAACAGGAGTGCTACAAACAATTCATATTTAGGCGATTATATGGATACACATAATGACAGTGTTCCTGATTTAAGAAATATGAGACCTTATCTTGCCAACGAAAACTCATTAACAGCAACTTTAACTTATGGAATTCAAGTTAATAACCATCATCTATTAATGGGTGTTCAAAGTTACTTAAATCGTTTAGAAGAATCGGGTATGTATGTCGTAGTTGATGCTTCAAGTGCTTATGAAGGAGAATCATACAAATCGATAAGTAATAAATCAGCAAATGAATTTGGCGTTTTTGTTCAGGACGAATGGTCAATAAGCAATAAATTAACAGTTGTTCCCGGTGTACGGTTCGACATACATCATTCAGAAGAAGAATATAAAGCTGACAGGCAGGTTTTCGAAACCGCACTATTTCCCAAAACTAAATTTAACGAAAATAGTGTAAGTCCGAGAATTGCTGTAAAATATGAAATTTCAAACAGAATTACAGTTCGGGCAAATGCGGGAACCGGTTTTCGTGCACCTTATGGATTTTCAGAAGATCTTCATCTATGTAGCGGTTCTCCGAGAGTCTGGAAATCATTAAATTTAAAACCGGAAACATCAGTAAGTTTCAATCTGTCTGCCGATTACTATGGCAGCAAGGTAAAGATTAGTGTTAATCTGTTTCGAACAGACCTGAAAGACAAAATCGCTTTTACTGATGCTGATGCCTCTGTTGCTGCCCTTGGATATGATTATCAATGGGATAATGTTGATAATGCTTTTGTACAAGGAATTGAAGTATCACTTATGGCAAATTTGATGAAAAATTTAGATTTAGGGCTTGATTTCACACTAAATCAGGGTAAATATGAAAATGTAAGAGATGACTGGCTTGGAACTCAATATGAAAATGATAGCAAATATATTCCCCGATTTCCGGCAACAACCGGTAATTTAAAAATAGAATACAGTCCGAAAGGTTGGAATATTGCATTAACCGGCAGTTACCAGGGGAAAATGTATATCGATTATTTTAATGAAGACATTGATCCTGTTATTGGTGACCAAACCAAGATTAAAAAGACAAAACCCTTCTTGCTTTTCAATTCAAGAGTATCAAAAAGGGTTAATCCATTTAATTTTTATGCAGGGGTAAATAATATTTTCAATTACATCCAGGATGAAAAGCATCTGGATGATGCAGCATTTATGTATGCTCCTCTTTATGGCACTATGATTTACGCAGGAATGACAATTGATATAAGATATTAAAAAATATAAGGAAAAAACATTTTTGTCTTTTTCATATAATCCAAATATTCATTTCCAAATTTTTTTATCATTTCCTTCTCTTCAACTTTTGCTGTAAATACTAAAGAAACAATATTTATCGATGCTAAAATTATCTGTGTAAATCCAATATTTTTCAATAATATACCGAATCCACCCAACATTAGTGACAGGTATAACGGGTGTCTGATATATTTGTACAATCCGGATGT
>JAHLWT010000275.1 GCA_019057775.1 Promethearchaeota archaeon | reverse complement strand
GGGATTTTAACAAAGCTCTTGAATTATTTAATCAATCTATAGCCCTCACTGAAAAAATTGGAGAAAAACCTAACTTAGGTGTTCGGTTTGGAAATAGAGCTTCCATATACGGGGTTAGACGAGAATTTGAAAAAGCACTTGAAGAGTATAAGAAAGCACTAAGTATTGAACGATCATTGGGAAATTTAGAAGGAGTAGCAAATCAACTTACTAATATTGGAGGTGTATCAGGGGATTTAGGAAGATATGAAGAAACACTAAAAAATTATGGACAAGCGTTGAATATCATGGAAAATTTAGGGAATAAACCCGGTATTGCCAATGCACTAAATAATCTGGCCATAATTTATTTTAAATACAAGAAAGACCATCAGAAATCCATTGATTTTTTACAACGAGCAGTTGAAATATACAATGAATTAAACATGCCCCAGATTGCAATGTCAACAAAGAAAAGCTTGGATTATATCAAAAAGCAATTTGATAATAATAATTCTTGACTTGATAATTCAATCTTAGACTTTTCTGTATATAAATTCATTCAAACAAAAGAAATATTTACATGAAAAATGGTGAGCTATTATTTAAACTCTTATGATAATGCTGCTTATCTGTCGATATTTCTTTTCCCTCTAAGTATAGAGAAAATCAAGCTTACAATTGTAAAACCCATAAAAACAATACAGATTATACGAGCGCTCGTGATAAATTGTGGATAGTATGCTGGCGTAATATCGACATCCCCTCCTATTATTAAGGCAAAAACTATTGTCAATATCCCAAAACTAATGATCTGGCCTATTGTTCTCATGGTTCCTTCGAGGCTGGCGGCAACTCCAAGGGATCCTTTAGGGATTGAACTCATGATTGCCCGAGTATTTGGTGAGGAAAACAAAGCGATGCCAAAACCAATAATTCCGGATGAAATCGCAATTAGATAAACAGGAAAATCTGAAGTTATAAATAATAATGGAGCAATACCGATTAACACTATAACTATACCAACAGATACAATCCTTCGCGCTTCAATTTTATCTGAAACTCTTCCCGCTATCGGAGAAAAAATTGCTTGTACTAATGGTTGTATTAATAAAATATAACCTGCTTCCTGTGGACTCATGCCTTTTAGATATTGCATAAATAAGCTTAAAAGTAACGCAAGGGCAATAGTGGAAATATAGAAAAAGATAGACACCAGACCTGAAAATGTAAAATACCGATTATTTTTGAAGAGAGTGAAATCAATCATCGGAGTAGTTATCTTTTTTTCCCATAAAATGAAAATTACTGCTCCAATCAGAGAAACCACTATAAAGATATATGCTTCAATATTAGGAAAGAGTGAGAATGCAAAGATCAAGAAAAACAGAAAAAGGGCGTAGACAATCGCTCCAAGATAATCAAACTTTTCTCTCTTTTCGCTTGTCCATTCTCCTTTAATTTTAAGCAGAACCAATAACATTATTAAAACTCCGAATGGAATATTAAACCAGAATTGACTTCTCCATCCAAAACTCTCTGTCATGATACCCCCTATAAGGGGTGATAAAGTTAAACCAATGTAGACCCCAGTTACGTTAATTCCTATCACTTTACCTCGTTGAGAGGGGGGAAAGGTAGCAGTAAGTATTGCATTACCTGTAGCATAAATTAAAGCCGCACCTAACCCTTGTACAAACCTAAAAACTATGAACGTGGTTGAAGTACTAGCAAATGCTAGTAAAACTGAAGATATAGTAAAGATGACAACTCCTATAAGAAATACTTTTTTCCGACCATATAAGTCGCTTAATTTTCCAAAGGGAATTAGGAACATTGCCACAGCCAGCAAAAAAATAGTTGAAACCCAACTTAAAGTGCCCACACCCATCCCTAACTCTATACCTATTTTCTTAGCTGAAATTACAGTGGTGTACACTGAGAAGGCTGTCAAGAATGAAGAGATGAAGATTGTGAGCAACACAAAGTTCCGATGTTCATACGAGGTCTGCTTATCTATCATGAGATAAATCTTTTTTATACCCCTTATTGAACTTCATTGATGAGTTTATCCATATATTTTGACACTATTTTTTTCAATTATTTGGTTAAATAAGGATTTCTCGCATAAATCAATAAGATCTACAGGTTTAGGTAAATTTCTTAATAATTCTCCATAAAATTTGAAGAACAAACTCGGTTTTATTCCATATACAGCAAGATCAATATCATTATATTCGTGTTGGTCTAATGAAGACCCAAATAAATAGACTGAAGAGACATTATATTTTTTTGCATATCGGATGATGATTTCTTTTTCTTCTTCATTTATCATGTTTTCACGTTTGATCTTCTACTTGAAAGTAATAATTTGTTTTTATTTAGTTAATATGAATTTTATCCAATTTTTAATCTTCCCTTTTTTATAAAATAATTTTATGTAATATGAGGTTAAAGGTTAATAACGACAGATTTCTGGATTGACTTCATTCTATTTTTCATTAATAATTAAAATCTTATTTTCTCTAGATAGAAACATTTTTTCCAATTTCTCAAGGATAGGAAAAAAAAGAGTTTAATCATTATTCTTTTGTAGATCCTGCTATTTTTTCAAGCTCATTTTCCACATAACTATATACATCTGATGATAAATACATAATTGCGTTGATTTTTTTTAAATATTTAAGTGCTTCCTCTAATTCTAAGAATTTTTGTTTAAATAATTCAATGAGAATTCCTAAAGTTCCCTTAACTTTGATTTTCAATTTTCTGGCGAATATTCTGGCTTCTTCATCATCTAGTAATATAATTTCTACTTCTGACTTAAGCGCAAGCAATATTGTATTAATTTCTCCTTGATGTAATTTTGGTGTTGATATTTTTTGGGTATCAACTTTTACTTTTTCCACTTTAATTTTTCCATTACTAATTGCTTGTTCAAGAATGATAGCATCGGAGTGCCCTTCTTCTTTACCTTTTACCACTATTTCATTATAAACTGATTGTGGGATAAGGATTACATCATAAAGCTTGAAAACTAATTCAAGTAATCCAACTATGGTTAGATGGATTAATGGTCCAGAATTACTTACTGCCACTTTCATCGATTTCACGCTCTAATTCCTCAGTGGAAAGCGGGAAAGGTACGTTTTCTTCACGCAATAAATGTAGAAAAGAACGATAGGATTCACCGCAATATTCGGCAGCTTTCCAAACAGTCCAATCTCGCAATCTAACCTTTTCCAATGCTTCTTTCCTTTTCAATTCTTTTATTCCTAGTTCAATGGCTCTACGAGCAACGTTAGATTTATCTGTCTTCATTGTTTTTGCAATGGAATCGAGCTCTTTATCTTGCTTCTCATCAATGCGAACTGATAATGTCTTCATCTCTATGTATACAATATATGAAATTGTATATAAATCCTCCTAATAGAAGTATAGTAAAAAAAAATACCATCTTGCAAATACGCAAAATTAATCGATATTTTTGAGGAGGTTTATTATTAGATTACATATTTTTTGCGGATTTTTCGTAGAGAAAACAAATGGTCTACCCTGTTGAAAGGTTAATTTTACAGCCTCTCCGAAATCCGTGTTATACGCCCATGAACCATCTAATCCAAATCGAATTCCTACTCCACCGTAGGTTCTAAAGCGTGCTTTAGTTATATCGCAACTGGTAATATTGTGTAAAGGAATTCTTTTATGGTTAAAAATACCATATGCTACTTCAAGCTGATCATTGGTTAAGGTGATTTGTAGCCCTTTGAAGTTCCAATATATAAGAAAAATAAATAAACTTATCCCTCCGAGTATAATACCCATAAATGCCAATTCTTTGGGCATGATAATAGTAATTATTATCCCGAGAGAAATAATTAATAAACATGTAAATAGGATTATAGCTTTTACAAATTTTCCAGCTGGAACCCATTCTTCATATACTATTTCATCATTATTTTGGGTATTATTATCCTTAATTATATCAATCACCAATTTAGTTTTGCATGTTTCACCATACTTAGCATATAAATATGAGCTTTAAAATTTTTTTCTAAAAGAAATATTTTAGATTTACTAGGGCTTGTACAAGTCCTGAGTGAATTTAGATTCATGGTACCCAGAACAGTTAGGATATGTTCCATATTCTCCATGACGGATTTCTAATGGCTTTCCGCATTTTGGGCACTTTTTGAGTGAACCGATTTTCGTGATTGGGATAAAATATGTAATTTCGCCGAAAGTTTTGCTGAGTTATTCTAAATATTATATTCCGAGAGATGTGATTTTTAAATATAATCATCAATAAAAATTATTTTTACTTCATTTGATAGTTTTCCGATATTATTTTGAATTTTTAGAAAATATTTTTCCTAATTCTGAGTTCTCAAGTAATTCTACTAAAACTCCAGTATCAATAACAATTGAATTTTCATGTAAATTTTTGTTCACGTTCATAGTCTTTTTCCCTTAATTCTTTAAGCAGCTCCTTTCCTTCATTAGGTTTAAGAATTCCTTGATATTTTCTAATATTTTCTAAGAATACTTCTCTGCGAAATTCTTTTTTTTCTTCTTTAAACAGGAACTTAATAGCCTCATCGTAAGTCACTCTACTTCCCCTTTTCTTTTCAAGCTGATTTATAATCATAAATAATTTCTCCTTTGTTTCTTCAGAAATTTGAATTGTGGTAGTCATAATAAGTTCTTCTATAATTATTATAATAGTTATAGTAATTATAGCTAATTATTAAGCTATAATTTATACAAAACTTGCGAATTCATACCGTAAGGAATGAATTCCGGAAGGAAGCAAATGAAAACCTTATAAATGTGGACATCGATGAGATTATTAGTAAAGAGGTTTAAGCTTTGAAATTTCTTCTCGATGAGAATGTGAGTCAGTTTTGTACTTGTACCTTATATTGCTTATATTATTATTATCGTTTGTGAGTTTAATAATGTCAACGGAAGTAAATACATTCTTTAACAAGTTAAATGAAATGCTCCAGCTATTTTTTTATTTCCTTTGATTTCGAAGTTATATTTTTTAACTGCTTCTGAAGTAGGAAGAGATATTACTTCAAAATTCAAATTTGTGGTTAACTCTTGCGGAACTTTCATGAGTCCTGAATCTCCAGTTCCAATAATTAGAAGTTCTGGTTTATAATCCATAATCTTATTCAAATCTTCTTTAGATAAGTTATGCCCTTCTTTTCGCCACCATTTGGGTTCAACCTTGTAATCGAGCAAGATTATATCGTCAGAGTAAGTTTTGTTTAGGATGGTTATCCTGCCGAATTTATAATCATTTATGAATTCAGACATCATTTCTTAAGTATACTTTAATCAAATTCACTTTTAACTTTTAATAGATAATTTTACAATATTATAAATATTAAACTAAAATAGAATTTAAAATACTAAATCAATGGTGTAATGCATGGGAATTATTATACGCGAGATGACAAAAGACGACGAATATTATGTGAGTACCTGTACTCACGTGAATGAAAATAATATTGAATATGAAAAATCTTCTCACCGCCGCCTACTCTGGCTTCAAAGTATGAAACAACAAGGTTTGAAAGTTAAAGTTGCTCTCATCGATGATATTCATGCTGGATTTCTATATATTATGCCCATTGAGATAAATCCTTGGCAGATACAAGGTAACGATTTAATGGTATTTCCTTGTTTAGTTTCCCAGTCGGAATTTTCTCAAAAAGGTATAGGGAAGCAATTAATTAAGGCAGCAGAGGAAGAAACTCATGAACAGCAACGTAAAGGAATTGCAACACTAGGTTATTTTTGGGACTTTTGGTTCATGCCAGCCAAATACCTCTTCAAATTAGGTTTTAAAGTAGCAGCAAGACGAGGTGAAGAAGCAATCCTCTGGAAGAAATTCGATAAAACTGCTAACCCTCCTCAATTTAGGAAAGAAAATTTTACATTTCAGCCATCTAAAGATAAGGTTGTCGTTGATCTCTTTTGGAATACATTTTGTTTAACAAGTGATGTCGAAGCCCAAAGAGTACGAGAAGTAGCTTTAGAATTTGGGGACGTTGTTGTACTTAATGAATATTCTGCATGTGATCCGTTAGTTCTACAGCAATATGGTATTTCTCGAAGAATTTTTGTCAACGGTAAAATGATTGAAACAGGTCCAGAAATAGAAAAAGATAAACTTAGACAAGAGATCAAAAAGAATTTTTATGGAAGGTTGCAATAATTCTCCTAAAACTTTTTCTTCATTACATATCATAAATTATTAGAATAGGAGAAAAAGAGTAATGATATTTTTATGAAATCTCCTATTACTAAATTTAAAAAAAAAGTTTATATTACAGATTTATGATTTAAGCTCAATAAGACAAAAACTAGACATCTAATTCAGAATTAAAATCATCTTTTAGGAGGTTAAAACTTAATGTTATTTATGAGCAAATATGGAAATCCTTATTATTATATATTTTCGGGCATAATTCTGATAGCCGTTATGTCTTATTTGATATCAATGAATCCAGGAGATATTCTCCAAACGTTTTTTTTAATATTTGGATTTGTTTTTGTAAGTATAGGATTTATCATGTTAGTAAATAAACAAAGAAAAAAAGAAAGATGATATTGAAAGGAGATCCTCAAGAAAATGGTATCTAACCTATTTATTATAAATTTATAGCAACAACAGCGACAACTGCAATTATCAAAAATATGAGGAATCCTAAGCACATCCTGGCGTTTTTTTTTATTATCTTATGAAACAGAGGAATAAAAATAAAACTCTGGATTTTATATAAGAATTAATAACAAAAAAAGAAAAATATAAGATGATAAAAAAATGGGTAGTTTGCCAATGAAATCCCTATTGGTATTATTTTCATACCATCACAAAAATACCGAAAAAATAGCGAAGGTTTTTGCAAAAGTTCTTGATGCACAAATAAAAACACCGAAGCAAATAAACCCTGAAGAGCTTCAAGACTATAACCTAATAGGCTTTGGCTCAGGGATATATGATGGAAAACACCATAAAGTTCTTCTTAACCTTGCTGATAAACTACCACAAGCTACGAATAAGAAATCATTCCTTTTCTCTACCGCCGGAATGACAGGAAAAACCAAAGTAGCCAAAGATCACTTGCTGCTTAGGGAAAAACTACAATCGAAAGGATATATGATTGTTGATGAATTTGGTTGTAAAGGCTTTAACACTAATAGTTTCTTGAAATATTTTGGTGGAATGAATAAGGGTAGACCTAATGCCGAAGATCTCAAACATGCGGAAGAGTTCGCTCAGAACCTTAAGCAGAGCCTGTGAAAGTAGTGAAACTTGAATATATAGGGATGTATTTATAAAAAAAAATATTTAAAATTACTTCATGAAGAATTTGATTTTAAAAAAAACCGGAAGACCAAGTAATTGAGATATCACAAAGACTTTAAACTGATCCTTATCCATTGACCTTGTTAATGGAAACATTTTACGAAAATTGAATATATTATCATAATTTCTCACGGAGTTAGAGAGATAATTGACAGTATAAACCAAATATTTTGAGAATAAATTTTCTTTTGTTTTATACCCATGATAGTATCAATTACTTCATTGTTATTTAGAAATGTGTCATCTAACTGACAATAGAGTCAGAAATTAATCCTAATTTTTAAAATAGAAGAAGGTTCTCTTCTGAGTAAAAATATTAAAATATATGATTAAGAAAATTATTATTCTTTGAATCGTTTACGAATTTACCTATTACATGACTGTAGTTTTACAAAAGCTCCATAACTACCAACAATTCATTAATTCCTAAACCAGAGTAAAATTCCACAGTATCACTGCTCGATATTGTAGTTAAATTTAAATATATGAAAATACTGTATTTTTAAATAAAGGAGAAAGAATAAGATGGCACTATGTGGATTTTGTAAGAAAAAAGTTGACTTTGAGGGGTTAAAATATAGAAAAAAAAAAGAAGAACCAAGCGAAACTAGAGTTATTCATGAATATGTTCCTTATACAGGTAGTTCTGGCTATACTATGTTCTCGTGTCCTCATTGTGAGAGTATATTAGGATTTAGTTAATGGATGGAGCTTTGAACAAGGAATTAAACTCAATTATTCAATTTTTTTTTATTATTCTCAAATGCATTTTACTCTTTTCGTTTATAAGGTTCAAAATAATAGAACTCATTATTGCTTCTATCCATATTATTCCTTTGGGACTCTATAACTACCAACAATTCATAAACTCCTAAACCAGAGTAAAACTCTGTTTGCTCGAAGGTAGTAAAGAAATTATATCTTCTCAAAAATTAAAAAAAAGAATATTTTATTTTAATTATATTAATTTATTACTGAATCAATGACGGCGGGGATAAACACCCAGTACGCTATCACAATGAGGGTAGGAAATGAAATAAACACCTGCTATACGTAACTGTAATTCTCTTTTTTTCTTAAAAGTTTTAAAATCATCTTTTGTAAGTATCTTCTTACAAAAACCACAAGTTGCCATTTAACTTTTTCCTCCTTTAATTTTAATCAATAATTGGATTTACTTAATAACAAGTATATTCTGATTATTCTAGAGATATTAATATAAAAGTCTTATTAAATTTTCTAAAAGAAAGTTTCAAATTCAATAATAATAACAGAAAATTCTTCTCAAACAGTAGATTTTATTCAACAACGCGACGGAGCACCATTTCGAGCTTTCCCTTTGATTTTATCGTACCTATGACGAATTGCTTCGGTATTCCTTTTTGAACTGGATAATTTACAAAAATATCGATGTTGAAGTGCAAATCTGGTTAATGTGACTAAATTAGAATTGGTTAATCTTATTCCACACTTTTTTTACCATTCTTCTTTCCAATTTTTATTTCTTCCGCCTGTTCGAAAGGTTTTGAGGGTTTTGTAACATCAATGGGCGATTCGCAAGTCCAGCACGCGTTTTCGATCTTAACCACAGCTTGAGCACAGGTTTTGCAATAGATGGACTTACAAGATGGACACACATAAATATTAAATCCTTCAGCACCCCCTTTACAAACTATCCACGATTGTAAATCCTTGTATACGGTCACTTCCTCTTCAGCAATCTGTTCCTTTTTTATCATATGAGCTTGGAATTCTTGATTAAAATGCTCGTTCACGCGGGCTAATTCCATTCGTTCAGAAAAGGGGGCATTAGTTTCCTTTAAATGCTCCCAAACAGTTAATTGTTGTTTTACTTTCTCTTCTAATCGCGTTATTTCTGCGGCACCTAACTGATATCCGTGTCTTTCCGCGATGCGTCGAGCTTGGGTGAACAATCGCCGAGCAGTTTTAAAATCAAAAGTAAGTAATGCTAGTTTACCTTGAATAGCATAAAAATCTACTAAATAAGCCATAGAATGAAATTTTTGAGCTGTTTCGATCATTTTAGGAAATAGTGCCTTGATTTCATTTATTATTCCTATATCATTTGTCACACGTAATTCAAGGAATAATAACTTGCAAAGAATTTGAAGAGAGGCAACCTTATAAATAATATATGTCGCTTCATCTTGGATTAATTCTTCACATAAATCTTCTGCTTTAACCCAGTCCCGGGGTCGCGTGCTGGCACTTAAGAAAAAAATTTTGCCTGTTTTCCATACTTCAATTAAAAAAGAGTTATTTGGTTTTAACTCGTGAAGTTCTTCTAGGCGCGTGAAGTATTTTCTTGCTCCTTCCGTGTCGTTTTTTATTACAGCAGCTTCGATAGCAGCGGTTAGTACCGAGGCAAAATAGATGATATCATCACGCTCGTTTAGAAGTTCCTCTTTTAATATTATGGATCGATCATAATGCTCGAAAGCCTTATCGAGATTGTTAGAACGTCTATAAAGATTTGCGAGAAAAAAATGACCTTGTGAAACCCCCCAATTATTACCATATTTTTCTGCAACAGTTAAGAGTTCTTTTCCAACCTTGAATGCATTAGTTAAATATCCTTGGTTTTCAAGAATACCCAGTCTAACATTTAATAACAAGCAATGGGTTTCTTCCAGCTCTGATGGCAAATTTCCTTTAAATTTCCCCATTAGCTTTTCTGCTTGTTTAGTCAAGTCAAGTGCTTTATTTACATTTAAAATAATATTACCAAAAGCACGATTGACCATATTTTTAATTTTTTTTATTAACTTGTCCATTTCTGGTGTTTTTTCCTCTTTCATTGGTTTGTTACTCCTAAAATCAATCCCTCTTGATGAATTAATAGTTTAGAAAAATTATTTTTACTCTATTTTTATTGCAACCCCCCATAGAAGTCGTTTTAGGGGACAAGAATCGTTATCAACGCTATCTTTTTTATTATATAATTAATTTCAATAGACCTTATCTTCATTAAGATTTTTACAAATACAAATTTTAAATCTCAATACATTATTTTGCTTGATATTAATTTATCGTTTTAGTTTAAAAAGTTATCAATAATTCCTCGTCTTCTGTGATTCAATATTCTTCAGGATTTAATGAGCTTAATCTCACATTAATTGCGAATTTAAAGCTAATCATTGAATAAAATAATAATTTTATTCTACAACGCGACGGAGCACCATTTCGAGCTTTCCCTTTGATTCTTTCGTACCTATGACGAATTGCTTCGGTATTCCTGTTTGAATTGGATAATTTACATAAATGTCGATGGAAAACTTATGGTTTTGTGCTTTTTGCAGATTACTTTCACTTGGAATTTTAGATCTTTCTGTGAGTGTGATATAATACACGCTTGTACTACTATTGCACTTAGGGCACCCGGGAATAAAATCAGAACTTATAAAAATAACATGATCCTCGAATTTTGGAAGATTATTTTGGAGAAACTCGTGCAACTCGCCCATTGCAATTATATCCATATTAAAAGATAAATTAAATCGTACTATTTAACTTGTTCTTTTTGTTTCATAAAAAATTGAATTATTTTGGGTAAAATAATTAACTTTTAAATCAAAATCCTTGAAGTTTTCCAATTTCCAAACCAAAGGGATATTTTTTATATTAAAAACCATTTCTCTCATTGAATGAACGTATGAATGTATCCGCAATAATATTGATCTTAGTTCTCTTTTCGATTTTGATGGCTTTTTTTTCTCAAAATAAGATCGATTATTTCCCTATTGCCTTAATCATAGGAACCATCGCAGTGGGCTCAATGCTCATGATGGGTTTACAGGAGGAAGAAATTCTCGGCTTTATCAATTTTAGCACTTTAATCTTTATATTTGCCATGCAGATAATTATCTATTATGCTACCAATGACCGGGTGTTAGCATATCTCTCGATCAAATTGATTCATATTACGAAAGGAAATAATCGGATGTTCTTCTATTTGATTTGCTTGTTTACAGGCACTTTAGTTGCATTTATCGAGGATTTAACACTCTCATTGATCTTAGTTCCATTGATCTACAGGACATGCCGAGCTCTAGAGATACCTGCTGGTACCTACATGATGGGGATGACTATTACTATAAACATCGGGGCAATACTCACGCCTGTCTCGAGCTTAAAGAATTTAATAATCGGCGAGGAATTTGGGTGGGGTTTCGTTGAGTATTTTGCCAATATGGGTATTTTATTTATAATTACGCTAATAACCACCATTTTCTTGATGGATCATTTTATATTGAAAAAAGAAGAAAAACCAACTGAAGAAAATAAGCAAATTTTTTTAGAAATGCTCGACCCGAGAATTGTCATAGAGAATAAAAAGTACTTTTTAACGACATCTATCATTATTCTAGCAACTTTCGTGTTCATGTTCATAGGAATCTCACCTGCCCTTGTCACGATCATATCTGCAGCTATTCTTCTTCTTGTTCACTCTAAGAATTCTAATTTCTCGGATATTAGGAACGAGATCGCGTGGAAAATCATCATAATATTTGCGATCTTGTTCATTCTTTCGAATTCTTTATCACAATTTGGCTTTTCAGAGTTAATCTCCACAGGATTAGTAAACTTAACAAATAATAACATATATATCGCCGTATTGATGACACTAGTCATTTCTTCTATCATGTCTGCATTTCTTGCTGGTACACCGGTTACCATCATCCTTCTTCCGATTTTTTCGGCAATAATAGGAGAAGGCTTCTTTCCTAACCCGATCATCATTGCATTCATAAGCGGTGTTAACATGGCCGGCAATTTTTTGCCCCAAGGTTCTGCATGTGATCTTTTCACCCTGTCATTAGCAAAAAAATATAAAGTGGTCAATTTGGATTACAAGCGCTTACTGAAAACTGGCGCACTTTTCGCATCAATGCACTTCCTCATTATATTGGGATATACAATGCTTTATACTCTTATTTTAAGTTAATGGATCAATATAATTATTAATATTCTTTAAGCTAAGGTTTATTTACCCTCCAAACAATTATTATCAAAACACCAATGATTCATGATAGAGATGTAATTTCTCATTATTATTAAGAAGAAGATGATATTAGTAGTTCTACTCGTCATATTAATTGTAGTACCAATATCAGTAATAATATCCATAGTAATCTATCCACTGCAGGAAGAATCATCTGGAGTTACAGTAGCGGGGGGTACTCTCACAGAAGATACTACTTGGAAAGGATATGTTTCCGTTCAAGAAAGTGTGAAAGTTCCTCAAGGAATCACATTGACAATCTTACCAGGGACCTTTGTTGAATTCAAGCATTCTAGAGGATATAAAAACATAAGTAGAGTGGGGTTATTTGTCGATGGTGGAACTATCAGGGCTATAGGGATTCCCGATCAACAAATCTGGTTTACATCTGATGCGGAGGATCCCATTAATGCTGATTGGAGTGGAATAGTATGCGCAAATTCAAATAATTCGTTTTTTGAATATGTCATAGTCGAATTTTCTATTGTTGGCATTGAATTTTCTAAGTCATATATTTCCCTCTCTCATTCTATTATTAGATGGATTCATACAGAAGGAATTTACGCATCACAATCTTATGGTGTGATAGAATATAATCTACTCTATGGAAACGGGTATCATGAGATTAGTATTGAAGATTATAATTATTTTATCACGATGCAATATAATATCTTTAAAGGGGGGCATTTTGGAATCATAACTGAAGCAACTAATTCGACTGTGAGAGGAAACTACTTTGTGAATTATTCAGGAACCGCAATCACAGTTACATCACTTTCAAACATCAGCATTCTCGAGAATAAGTTTGAAAATATTCTTATGGGACAGATATCAGAAGATGCAAGTGTTACTTCGTTGATTTCAGGTAATGATTTCTGGGGTAATGGATCAGTTCCAATTCCAGTTCTCGCGTTTCCCGATCCTAAATCCAGATCATTAGGGTATGTTCCTGGAGATGCAGAAGATCGTTATCTTTATGTATATGATACAGTTGATGAGACTCGTAGAATCGTTAAACGATTTGAGAACGAGACTTCTTTTGATTGGACACTTGCATATGTAAATGGGTCATTATGGAAATTCAAACATAAATCTACTGATATCGGGGCTACACAAAATTTTGTCAAAATCAATATAACCTCAGAAAGTATAGAAGAATTTAGGAATGATGATATCTTTAATCCAAACGGATTAGCTTATGATGGGCAGTATTTTTGGACTTATGATATTGTCTTTAGAACGATAATTAAATTTAAATTAAATAGCAGTGATTATGTTGAGGTGTTAGACACTTTTCCTCTTCCAAGTGAAATTGGTACAGCTGCGGGGGTTACTACCGATGGGACTTACCTTTATGTTTCTGGTTCAGACGGTACGAAGCTATTCAAGCTTGATAAAACTGGAAATTTAAGTGAAACAATAAGTCTTAGTGGAGGGACGATTTTTGGTGTCTTAACATGGACGGGAAGTCATCTTTGGGTAGCTTCTGAAACAGACCTTACAAAATGGGCTCTGAATGGAACTTTAATGGGTAAGATTTATCCTGCTGCAGAGGGCACTATTGGCATCACCTGGGATGGGAGCCATCTCTGGACAATCGCTAAAACTTGCGAAGTGTGGACAGACGGAAAAATCTTTCAAATCGAAATTCTTGATGATCAAATTTTGCTCTAAAAGATTTTGACACATACATTTTCTATTTGTTAATCTTTATAATGCCAATCGTATCTATTTCTACCTTTTCTACCATGTACGGGCTCAATTTACGAATGGCGAAAATGAAGATTGGAATTAAAAATAAACCAATATAAATAGAGATTATAAACGGTAGGTTATACCCCATTGTATCCCATAATATTCCTCCTATTATTGGCCCGATGACTCTTCCTAATCGATCAACCCACATGTATAAACCAAAAACTTTCCCCCTGTGTTTTATGGACATACGACTCATAATTGCTTGGATAAGGTATATGTTTGATTCTAAGGCAGTGTATAAAAAAATTAGGAAAAGGGCAAAATCAATAGCTGAAAATGCACTAATCAGTAACCAAATCATTAAAGCCTTGAAACAACCAATAAAAATAATGCTAATGAGAGGAGAAATGCGATCAAATAATTTTCCGAATTTCGAGGCTACCAATTGGGAAATGACCTGAGCTGGAAAATATAGTATCATTACTATTATTGGTATTATTATCTCAGAAAAATCAGGTAAAAAATTTTCAATTAAAAAAGCGGAAATGAAAGGTGAATAAATAGTTCCGGTTATAGAGGTTACCAAAATGACCATAATTAGAGCAGTAAAACCCGTGTAAAATGTTTTATCGGGTTTTCTATTCTTGTCAACCTTATTTTCAATCTTCTCTTGTTTTTCCACGGTATCGTCTCCTAGCAAGTTAAAATCATTTAGTGATGCACTAAATTTCTCAAAAGTTAGACTTTCATCTACTCTTAAATAAAATCGAATCCCTGCAAACACGTTAATTGTCGCAAATATCAATAGTGGGCTATACATCAATGCAATATTATTAGGTAGAAAAATGCTTACAGACGCGAATATAGGAATGCTGATAAAAGCACCTATAAGAAATCCATATCCAATCATTTTTCCTCTACCTGTTGCTAATGCCTGAGTTCTATTACCTTTATATGATTTTTCGGAGATTAATGAATAGAATGGCGGCCAAAAAAAACCCACAAGTAATCCTTGGCAGAATGCCCCTACACCAAATAAATACAAATTTTCGATGACAAGCGAAGTCCAATATAGAGTATAAGCTAGTGTTCGGCCCATCGAGCCGATTAGAACTAATCGTTTTTTTGAAGTATGATCCGTTAAATAGGCAATTAAGGGCATCGAAAATAGTCTTGCAAGAGGCTGTACCGCCATAATTATACCTAATGTAACTCCGGATCCTCCAAAGAAATAGATTACAACGTAAGATTTTAAAAACATGAAAAATATGAACCCCAAGCCATTCCAAAAAGTAATCCGGATCATAGAATTAAAATCTGGAGTGGTTCTAATCTTTTCAGATAATTTCTGATCTTTGGAAGTGGAATTGGTTCGTACCAAAATTGATACACATTAGTAAAAATGTTTAAATTCTACAATCATTTGATAAATGTAATAGAGAAACAAGTCTTTTAAACTTCAATTTTTAATAATTCTGGCTGGTTGAACTTCTCTCCAAACTAAAAAATGAACAATCAAGGAAATTGAATAATTGTGAGTAGGATACCAATTAAAAGAGGAAAATTTCTTAAGATTTACACTGATGGGGCAGCACGGGGAAATCCTGGTCCTGCCGCTTATGCCTTTTTATTTGTTCATAATGATGACATAATACATGAAGAGAGCGGATATATCGGAAATGTCACTAACAATACTGCCGAGTATCAAGCGATTATTCACGCACTAAAAGCAGCTGGTAAGTTCCACAGAGGTCATCTTCAAGTTTTTTCTGACAGTAATTTAGCAATCCAACAAATTAACAAGAACTGGAAAATCAACTATTCCCATCTAAAGGAATTATGTAAGGAAGTTTATTCTTTCAGTGAAAAATATGAGAAAGTAGAATTCTTTTATGTGAGTCGTGATCACCGATATATTCAAAAATGTGATGAGCTATGTAATTCTCGACTAGATGAGGAAGGGATTAACTAATAATAATATATAAATTAAAAGATTTAGGATGAATAGCTTCTGTGGAAATAAATTAATGTTGAAGACCTTATTTTTCACATAAATCTGACCTTTTATTTTTTAATAAGAAGGTTTATTTTTTTTTTCTAACTAACTTTAGCAGTGATTTTAGAAAAGACTATGATCTTTAAAATCAAGGAGTATTACTTTGCAAACAACTCAAAATAGTACCAATGTTAATGTAATCGATGTAATGAGCGATTCTCTGTCCATTGATATAGAGAAAGCCCTGCAATCGTATGGAGGGTTATCTAAATTTATCTCCAAGGGAGATCATGTTCTACTTAAACCTAATTTTAACACGGGAGATCCTTTTCCCGCGAGTACGGATCCAGAATTCCTTCTAACAGTCATACAAAAGGTTTTGGATATCACTTCGGATGTCAGCATCATCGAATCTTCCATGTTCCGCTTAAAAACGCCAGAAGTGATTAACGGTATAATGGGGGATGAGTTAAAGGAATTGGGAGTTCCACTCATCACGGAGCAAGATTTTAAATATGAAAGCATTGATCTCAAGTCTCTTGGTGCTGAATATATTAAAAAAGTTAAATTCCCACAAGAGATTCTTGATTCTGCAGCTAAAATTATATTATTACCCTGCCTCAAAACTCATTTTGTTGCACACTTCACAGGAGCTTTGAAACTCGCAGTAGGATTCATGGAAAAAAAACAACGCATACGCATGCATATGAGCCGTAAGGTCCCTGAAAAGGTTGCAGAAATAAATTTAGGCTATAAACCTCACTTAATAATCATGGATGCGAGAAAAATATTTGTCACAAAAGGGCCCATTGATGGTCAGGTAGAATCGCCACAAAAAATCCTGGTTGGAACGAATAGGACGGATATCGATCTTGAGGGGGCAAAGCTGATTCTGTCATACGGAGCCGATAATAAATTGCTGAATACAAAACCGGAAGAAGTCCGTACAGTTAAACGGGCTTTAGAACTGGGAATAGTTTGATGAAATGATCAATTAAACCCACTCAAATTTAAAATTTCATTGAGGGGCGTTTTTTTAATACAAGAGATAATCTTGTTAATACAAGTGATTACAAAAATTGAAAGTCATCAAGGAGCGCAAAGAATTCCATATCTCAATAAAAGAAGTTATTTTTGCTTCCTCCGAACGTAGGTTTTTTAATTCGGCAATTCCCTTGCGCATTCGAGCCTCAAAAGGAACTGAAGTCCATCAAACCTTCCAAGAAAAGCGAAAGAAAACTGAAAAGACCTTCCAACGTGAAGTCTTGGTAAAATTTCAGATAGAGGTTCAAGGGTGGAAATTTATCCTTTCAGGGCGCGCTGACATCGTCTATGAAAGGGAGGGAATCTTGGTTATTGAAGAAATTAAGTCAGTATCGGGCCTTAATGACTTCAGTCTTGAATCACAAATCGCCGAAGAATATCGTCAGCAGTTGTTATTGTATGGGCACCATTTTCTCCAGCTGGGGAAACGCATTCAGTGCCGTCTGGTGTTAATTGATATTTATACCGAAAAAACCAAAATTATTGATGTTCCCTCTCAGGACCTCTCGGAATATATTCAAAAACAATGTGAAGCTATTTTAACCTCTTGGGAGATTTCACAAAAATCAAAAGCAGAAGAGCGAGAACGCGCTAAAACAGTTATTTTTCCCTTTGATAACTATCGCCCTAATCAAGAAGAAATTATTCAAGAAACAGTTCAATGTCTTCAAAAAAAAGAAAGGTTGATGCTTCTCGCCCCCTCGGGTTTAGGTAAGACCGTTGGAACTCTATTTCCAGCGTTAAAGTATGCTTTAAAGAAAAATAAACGAGTATTCATAATTACTTCAAAAACCACACAGCAACATATTTATCGGGAGACATTACAGATATTTACTAAAAAAAAAGCGAAATTTAATTCGATTATTCTCACCGCTAAAGAGAAAATGTGTGTAAATAGTGCTTTTATCTGTGAGAAATCAATGTGTCCCTACCTCAATAATTACGGGAAAGTCTCTTTGGATAAGATTGTTAGTGAAATGCTCACTAAACAAGTCATTGATGCTCGGTTTATTCGAAAAATGGCAAGAAAGCACACTGTGTGCCCCTTTGAAATTTCTCTGGATTGTTCTCTCCATTGTGACGTGATAGTTGGAGACTATAATTATGTATTCCATCCGTACATCAGGTTGAGGCGGTTTTTTGACCAACCCTATAATGATATCATATTGATTGTCGATGAGGCTCATAATCTACCCTTCCGAGCGATGACCTACTACTCTCCGGAAATAACACTGCAGTCCCTCACTGATACTACCGATTATTTACGATCACTACGCATGCCAGAATCTATTGAGAAGGAAGGTTTTAACATCTACCGTCAAATTACGAAAAATATTAGAGATTTGATCAACCATTTTCCAGATGTGGTAGGAGAAAAACCAATCCTTTCGAAGTTTGATAAAAAATTCTTCCGAAAAGTATTGAAGGACCATGATCAATTTATCTTGTCTTATATCCAAGCCTACACTTCCCAACAAGGGTTTCAACCTAGTAAGAAGGACAAAGTTTCAGAATTTGCGTTAAATTTACGCCAGTTCTCGACTATTTTGAAAGAAAGTGATTCCCCTGAATATAGTGAATTATTGTACATAAAAGAAGGAAAAATAAAATTATTATGCAAATCGGCTGCCCCAAAACTCGAAAAACAAATCGCCGGTTTTCATTCAGTCATCATACAATCAGCTACATTGTTTCCACTGGATTATTTCCAGAAAATGATAGGGTATCCCACTTCAACACAGAAAATACAATATCCTTCCCCCTTTTCTCAACATAATCGTCTTTATCTTCTTATGCCCAGTCTTTCCACAAAATATGAATACCGTCGAGAGTCGTATGATCAAATCGCCGCTATAATTTGTAAAGCCGTAAATGTTAAAAACGGAAATTATTTGGCTTTTTTTCCTTCATTTTCATATCTTAAAGCTGTTCAACAGGAGATTGAAACATGTTCTTTATCAGTTGAGCTCATAGTGCAAGATCGTAAAATGAGTGAACGTAAGCGTAAAAATTATTTAAAAAAACTACAAACTCCCGATAAGAAATATCTTTTGCTAGCTGTGCTTGGGGGAATCTTTAGTGAGGGTGTGGACTTTACTGGGGATATGGCTATTGGTGCTTTCATTATCGGTCCTGGACTACCCGCGTATACAACAGAACAAGGATTAAAGCAAGAATATTTTGAATTCAAATGGAAAAAAGGGTTCGAATATGCTTATCGGAATCCTGGGATGCTGAAAGTGATTCAGGCTGCGGGACGAATTTTCCGCACAACCACTGATCGTGGTTTTGTGATGTTAATCGGTCACCGATTTAGCACACCCTATTATAAAAGTGTTCTTCCGACTGATTGGAAAATTGAACAGCCCCAAGATCTCATTAAACGCATTCAAACTTTTTGGGCTAACAAAAATACTAATCTACATGAAAGATCACAAGGGAAGGAGTTAGCAAAACCAGAAAATTATCAAAAAAAATATCCAAAGAGTGTAGATCTATTCGATTTTATGGAAAAACTTTAAATTCTAATTTTAAATTATAGGAATCCTCGACTGTATTGTTATATAAAAATAAGTAGAGAAAATATTAAGAAATCAAACCGTTTCCAGGTAAAAACTTGATTTGTGGGTAAAGCTGATTCAATAATACAGAGCCGACAATAAATTGCTGAATATGAAACCAGAAAAAGTCTTTGAAAGTAAAAAAAAAGGTATTAAGGTTTTTATTTTTTGAAATGTTTGTATTGCTTTTTTATCAGAAGCACTGAGATTAGACCTATTATCATACATAGAAGGTAAATATCATATCCAGGAATCTCTTCAAGCAAATCAATAATAGTGGGATCGTATATCGCAAAATAATCACTATAATCATATGTGGAAGGATTTGCCAGATCTGAGATTCTTATCTGATAGAAAGTAGAATTAACGAGTCCAGATGGAATTGTCCATGTTAGCTCACCATCGTTCGGGGTGTCCATAGTGAGTACTAAATTAAGATTGTCAAGGATATAGAGTTCAATTTTCACATTCGTGATACTGCCAGTTGATGTCCAAGTAATAGAATGAATAGTTTCTATTTGCCATGCTACAATCCCAGAAGGATTAGTGACCGTAATTGAGTCCGCCTGTGGAGGAGGTGTATATATTTCAAAATAATCGCTAAAATCATAAATGGAAGGATTAGATACATCAGTGATTTTTATCTGATATAAGGTAGAATTAGCGAGTCCAGAAGGTATAGTCCATAAATATGATCCGCGAATATGACCCGTCGTTAGGAGTACTTGTATAGTTGCATTAAGCGTTCCCTTCCAATATAATTCGATCAACACATCTGTGATACTATATGTTGAGGTCCAATTAATTGTGTTAGTAGTACTTGTTTCCCATGCTACTAGCCCAGTAGGATTAGTGACCGTAATTGAGTTACCCGATGAAGGCAGTGTATATATCTCAAAATAATCACTATGATCATATATGGAAGAATTAGACACATCAGTAATTTTTATCTGATATAAGGTAGAATTAGCGAGTCCAGAAGGTATAGTCCATAAATATGATCCGCGAATATGACCCGTCGTTAGGAGTACTTGTATAGTTGCATTAAGCGTTCCCTTCCAATATAATTCGATCAACACATCTGTGATACTATATGTTGAGGTCCAATTAATTGTGTGAGTAGTACCTGTTTCCCACGAATCGGAGCTATCAGGAGTAGTAATAGAGAGGGAATCAGGGGTGTAATAATATTCCCATGTACAAGAATAGAAATCTAACTTATTTAAAGCATTTTGCTGAAATCCCGTTAATTTGACATGGAGAGCATGATATAATTTTGGAACATAGCAGTAAGCCCATGGCATATCTCTTGTAATTAAGAGTTCTTGAATTCTGTCATACATGACCTCTCTTACTACTGGATTGAGTTCGACTATAGCCGCTTCCATTAAGAGCTGAACATTGTCATTCAGGGCAAATGGATCCCTACCATCCTCTTTAGCTGCGAGGTAACCATCATATTGTGCTGTATTTTGTGCTCTAGAACTATTTGTAAACATTGTATTAATGTAATTGCTTGGATCATTATAATCAGGACCCCACCCAATCTGGTAAAGCTCTAACATATCCCTAGTACGACCATTCCATTCATAAAGCCTGTCACTAAAGTTACCCCATGTCATACCAGCATCAGTTACATTGACTCCAATTTTTCCAAGATTATCTTGTAGTAAACCTAGTAAATCTTCTCTGAGCGTATTTCCGATGTTATAAGTATAATTAAATGATGCAAATGGTGCATTATTTTTCTTATCTACCCATTCAGTATCGTCAGATATATTAAAACCTACTCCAAAATCCATAGATTGCATTACCAATCTTGCATGTGTTAGGTTTAATATCGGTACGTCAAATGTGGAGTTAGAAAACATGATACCTTCTGGAATAGGAGATTTCATTCTGTCAGCACCCCCTAATAGAAGATCCTCGATTATAGAGGAATAATTGATTGCATATGAAATTGCTTCTCTGAAGGTCTTATTTATTTTATTGTTATTCATCCCAATATAATACATGGTCGCGCTTTTTTTCCCGAAATCTAATACATCTATGTTAGGATGAGCCTTGAAAGTGTCTAACATAGACCATGAAGGACTCTCTAAAAAATGAATCTCACCATTCAGTAATGCGTTGTCTCTGTCATTGTTATCGAAAATTCGTTTAAAAACTAATTCAGTAATGTTCGCTTTTCCTTTCCAATAATCGTCAAAAGCATGAAAGAGTACTTCGACATTAGACTCGTACGAATCATAAACAAAAGGGCCAGTCCCGACGATATCTCCAGTAGTCAAATCGATGTAGGCATCTTTAGGAGTACTTTTTGGAGATTGAATGTATGAACCGCTAAAGCATAACAAAGCTTGAAATGGTGCATATGGTGCATTTAGTATGAATCTTATGGCAGATTCATTGATAACTACAGTATGGTCCACAATGGGCGTTCCATCCGGCCATATATATAACCCCGCTACATTAGTTACCTTAATCGTGTTGGTTCCAGTAGAGTTTAAAGCCCAAGCCATTCTCTCCCAATTCCATTGAACTGCTGATGCGTTAAATGGGGCACCGTCGTGGAATGTAACATTGTCTTTGAGTGTAACAGTATAGTTTAAGCTATCTGATGACCACGTCGGTGCGACAGTTGCTGACGCAAGTTGCGGTATCAATGCGAGATCAGGGTCACTTAAATTATATGTGAATAAACCCTCAAATACTTGATCAAATACATTATTTGCACCCATTTCCCAAGCATCTATTGGATCAAGGTTAAATGGACCCTGCTTCACTCCAACGATAAAAGGAATAGTAGTTGAACTACTTCTAAGTTGTATCTCTGAATATTTAGATATGTTGTTATGTTGAGTAATATTGTTGAAACTGAAAAGAAACGATAGAATTAGTGTAATTATTAACAGATTTATTTTGTTATTTTTTTTCAATTAAATTCACCCATAATTTATGGTTAATATGTGATTATTCAACAAGAATATAAAAACCTTTTTGACATATTTGTAGTAGCTGTGAGAGTAACAGAAACAGGAGTAAATTTCACTAAACTAAAAGAGCCAAGAAATTAATGGCTGTTGTAAAACAGAAATTCGAAGAATTCAAGGTTCCGGTTGACATAATACCAACATGTGATGTCGGGCTTCAAAATTATATTGAAAAACAAGTAGTTGATGGGGGTTTTAGTTTAGATCTTTTAGGATATAATGGTGATCATTCTAAGCTTCGACGAACACTCATAGGGATTGTATTTGAATATGTATTAAACAGTGTAAATTGTGTTGTTTTGATAGTAAAGTAAACACAAAAAATTTATCATGGGAATCGTATGTTTTAAAAAGAATAAGTTATATGCGTGAAGCACGATATAATGTGGGTATCAAGCGTAAGCTACTCCTAATTCCTAACTCTTTAACAAGCTTCCGTTTATGAGAGAGCATCACTTTCCAAATCTGTTTCCTAGTTTGACTTCTAGAAAACATTGCAATCAATGATTGCATCATCTCAGGATCTTCCTGTGCGATCGAATATGAAGCATCGATAATTTTCTCTAACAGTCCACTGTGATATAAAAGGGTGTGGATTTTGTAAGCATATCTTAATTCATCCTCGTAAAGGTGCTTTAGCAAGAGATCATGATATCGTGCAAAACTTTTTGCTCCGAAATCTTCCTCATCAAGCGCTTTGCAGAATGTATCAGCAGCAAATTTACCCGATAATCGAGCTTGATAGATTCCTTCATATAAAATGGGATCTGCTGTTCCACATGCATCTCCAACAATCATTACACGTTCACGATAGGGCTTCGCAATCAACTTATCAGGAATAGGTGCAGCCCAAATCTTGTGGCACCCAAACACCTTCATTTTTCTCCCCTCAAGTTTATCCTTTATGTACGGGTAACGGAAGAAAGCTTTAAGATGTGATATTTTTGCGTTCCTTCCTAATACCCCGATACTCACAGCATCCCGCTTAGGAAATGCCCAGGCGACACCATGATCAGCTACGGTACGATCGAAGAATTCCCAAACTTTATTGCCGAATTCCTCGTTAATGACCGATTCAGGGATCTCAAATTCGGCCTGTATTCCATTTATCATGGGTGGGACTTCTATTCCAAGGTGTCGTTGGAGATGTGCTCCTCCAAGGCCCGTTGCTAGAATTACACATTTACATCGATATTCTTGAGGGCCTTTTACCAGCACTTTTCCGCTACTATGGATTTCAATTCCTTTTACTCGAAATCGATATGTAACTTGAGCACCGGCATCTTGGGCAGAGTTTAGTAGGAACTTATCGAAGTCCGTTCGAAACATGCAGAAACCTTTATCTTTTTCACTTGCTGCATCGAATTTCATTGGTCCATTTTTCGGGGTGACAACGACTCCGCCCGTAATTTCACGCTCACCAACACCCTTGGGAATTGGTGTGAATTCCTCATTAGAGACCGGAATGCCTCCAGCACAGCATTTATACCGTCCTTCCTCGGCAGCCTCAAGTAATAAAACATTTCCGCCTCCTTCGGCTGCCACTTTTGCTGCAGTAGCCCCTCCTGGACCTCCACCGACAATTATTAAATCATAGACCATGGTAATAATTCTGTTTTTTTGTATTAAATTTCAATTACTTCTCTTAATTAAAAAATTATTCTATATTAATATACAATATTTCTTTCCTTTTTTAAACCATAATATTATGTGTCACGATGAATAGGCTCGATTTGATGAAAGCTTGTAAAATTGGAGAATTTATATCTACTAATGAACAAATAAATTTTATAGGTTTCACATAGATTTTTGAAATTCATAAAAGTATAAATTTAAATGTAAATAGGAAATAATTTCTAATAAATAGTTAAGATTCCAATTTTTCAAACATTTGGATTCAAGGAGGGAGTGAAATGGTTGATGTAATGATATGGGACCCAATTGAGAGATTATTGGTAGGGATACTGATTGTTTTTTTCTTTATTTGTGGATTATTATACACATATAGGGGGAGACAGAAGGAGAATATCAAGGAAAAACTTCCCTTGATTGGTTTTTCTTGTTTATATATTTGTTTTGGAATTGGGCGAATCTTTCTTTATCTTAGTGATTTGCAAATTAATGGGATCTTTCAAAATGGCACCTTTATTGGAGATATAAGCGATTATGGTCCAATATATGAAATTTTATTCAGGGGTTTTTTGGTTTCTTCAGGGATGGGTTTTGTATTACTCTATTTTATGGTAGAAAAAAGCGTGTTTCCTACAAAATATCTTCTTACGACAATAACCGTTGTTATAACTATATTACAAATAGTACTCCCTTTTAAGTTTGCGCTTGGTATTGAAGCTTTATCCTGGAATTTCAAAATAATTATCACAGTTTTTATATTATACAAATTTACTAGATGGGCTAAACTTGAATTTAAAGCTATTGGTTTGCTCTTACTTGTATCGATTACCCTTCTTGTAAATGGAGTCATTTTAAACTATACACCAAATAAAGAGCTGATTTCAATACCATTATTTATTGATCCATTATTTGTAATTATTGGAATTTTTGTTGCCATGATACCTTTACTTATCAATCCTTCTCGTTTGCCCCAAACTCGGATTTATTGGGTTGGATTCTCTGTTTTTAATATTATTAGTTTTATCGGTTTTATCTTCATGGCTTTCCCCATACTTTTCACTGAGCTTTTTATTTTTAATATAGCAACTGAATTATTCATCCTTATTCTTTTAATTTATATGAATTATCGCTTAATAAAAGATGTTAAATCCCTATCTCTGACCTTAAAAACACCAGAATTCAGAAAAGAAAAACCTGATGTGTTTAAAGCTTTTTCTAAACCTCAAAAATTAACTGAAGAGGAGGTTTCAATTTCTCAAGAGAAGAAGATCTGCTTAGTCTGTAAAGGAGAACTCTCCAGGAAAAATTATATCTGCCCTGAGTGCAAAACCTTCTATTGTATAAAATGTTCTGAGGCATTGATTAATATGGAAAATGCGTGCTGGGTTTGTAATACACCTTTTAACGAATCCAAACCATCGAAGCCCTTTGAGATAATGGAAACTGATGTCGAAGTTGATATTAAAGATAAATAAGAAACTTTCCATTTCAGTGTGATTACCCATTTTAGAATTAAATAAGATTTCGAATTCTTCTTTCAACCATATCAAATCTATTATTAAATTTTCTTCATAGATAAGTTTCAATTTTTATGAAGTTCTACGTAATGTAAATTCATGACTAATTTAATTTTCCTTATGGATTCGGGATGGAACTGAACACCTTCAACTGGCTATATCAATATAATCTTTTAAGAATATTATCAAAATGACTGTCAAAAGAAAGGATTTTATCTGCTTTATACTTTTGATATAAAGATATTAAGGAAGCATCAATAAAACTCAATAATCTCTTAGGGGTTATATATTTTTTTAGGTTATTAAATACTGTTTTATACTCATCTTGCCTTAAATATTCAATCTGAAAAAAATTGTCATCTCCCCAAAATAACTTATAAATCTTATCTAAATGAAAAAGATTACCATTAAATCTCGCAACTACTAGATTTATGGTTTCTTCTAAAACTAAATTATTTGTAAGTAAGGGTTGGGCTTCACTTTCTTTTAATTCCATAAAAAGTTCATAAGCTCTTAGAAAATTTGTATCTCTTTTAAAAGTAATTGCGAATAGAAAATTAGAATCAAGAATAATAGCTATTATGAATCACTCTCTTAATTATTGTCTTTTTAATCCGTATAACAATTCATCATCAGATTTATCTTGATAAGCTAAGGGAGCATCAATAGCACTATTCTTTAATCGATTTATTAATTCATCTGTAATTGGAGGATGGTTAATATTTTCTTTTATAAAATCCTCAAGTCGATTATATGTAAATTCAATACTTTTATCTAATAAGTCTTGTTGAGACATTTTCCTCCCGATTTTTAATGTAATTTCAGCTTGTAATTTTTCTAAAAGACTTTTGTTATTCATTTTTACATTTGCCATAATTAAAAATAGAAAATTCTACTTTTTATATTTTTCTACTATTATAATTTTAAACCTTTTTTTTAATATTTGGGTGTTTAATAATATGTTCTAAGTAATTGATCTACCCAACAGTCATACCACATTATGGATAAGAAAAAATATAGGATTAATCCAAATCCAAACCCTAGAGTCTTCTATCAAATCCAGTATTCTATATTGAATTTTGGAAGAATAACTTCCAGATTTTGAAAATGTTTTTTATCAGATGTGATAAATTTATAGTTGTTAACAATTGCAATTGTCCCTATTAATAGATCCATAATAGGAATCGGAGTTCCATTTTTTTCCAAGGCTATTTTTAGTTCTGCATATCTTTCTGCTTCTTTCCGAGATAAAGAAAAAATTCTATTTCGCCTTTCGAAATCATTGAGTAGCATTTCTAAAAGCTTCAATTGAGCTTCCATTTTTTTCAATGATTCTACTCTATTAACACCTTCATATAATTCTGCAATAGTATATGATGTTATGCCTTTATCTTGATGCTTTTTAGTTAATTGATTATATTTTAATACAATTGGTTTATGTTCACGGAGAATTCCAATCAAAATATTCGTATCCAATAAACAAATCATTAACTTTCCTCTGAAATTAAATGGCGGTCTCGTTCTTTTTGAATTTCTTTCTCAACTTTTTCCCAATCAGCAGAATTATCTTTAAATAATCCTACATATTTTAGGAGAATATCTTCCTTCTCAACTTTTTCTTTCGTATCGCATAACCGAATAATGAGATCAGAAAAACTCTCTTTTGATTTCTTAAATTTCTTTAGTTTCTTATACGCTTTTTCGTTTAAAGATATAGTTTTTTGCGTCATATGTATTAAGTGAAAATCTTATTATAAATATATTACTATTTATATCTATTTAAATGCTACTTTATATTTTATTATTCTTATTTTTAATAACACGTTCAATAAAATCATCCGAATATTTTTTATTTAGTTCTAAGCACTATTTACTTTCTAAAAGTTCCACGACAATTTAAATCTTCTATGGTGCAGAACGAACTTTCTAACCATCTCCACCAATTTGTAAGGGGGATACCAATATTAGGACTTCATTGTCTTTTGGGGAGGGGATTTCTACATCCTTAAACTAGAACATCCGGGGATCCAAATTCTTCGTAAACAATAGCTTTCATTATAATTTGAATATAACATGGAATCACATATAAAATTTAAATAAAAACATGTGATACCCCGTACTTGATATCTCTTAATTTATTCACTTATCGATGATTATATATTTTAATTAAGATATTATGTTAATATGAATAGAGAGATTAAACTAATAATTAAAGGATTTTTAGAACAATTAAAAGATGTAGAGATTTTTTCAAAAACAGAATTTATTATCTTATATGGATCTTCTCTTAGTTCGTATCATTTAGACGATAGTGATGTTGATATTTGTATATATGTTGATGAAGAAAAGAAAAAACTTCCCAAAATACGTTTAGATTTATTAAAAAAGTTCAATGAAAAATTAGATATTCAAATATTCCAATTACTTCCATTATATGTTCAGATTGAGGTATTAAAAGGGGAAATTCTTTATGTTAAGGAAAAAGCAAGATTATATGAAATTGCCGATGAGACAATTGAAGAATATGAAGATTTTTATCCATTCTATTTAGATTACATTAATCGGTGATTATTTTGAGGACTGATCTAATTAAATCTAAAGTCAAAACAATTGAAGAAAATATTGAGTTAGTAAAAGAAAATCTTCCCAAAAGTATTGACGAATTTAAAGCTTTAGGTTTAGTTAAGGATGGTATTTATAAAAAAATTGAATCATCAATTCAAGAAATTATTAATATATGCTCAATAATAAATGCCGATTTAGAACTTGGAATCCCTTCAAATAGGGACGATATTATCATTGCTCTAAGGGATAATAATATTTTATCAAAAAAAATAACTGAAAAAGTTAAGGATTTGCAGGGATTTCGGAATTTCTTAGTCCATCGGTATGGAAAAATTAATGATGAAACTGCTTTCAAAGACATTAATCAAGGACTTCCTGATTTTACATCATTTAGAGAAGAGATTCTAAAGTTCCTGAAAACTTTAAGTGAAAATAAAAAAAAATAAATTTATATTATCGAAGCACTTATGGCTTTAATTCGTTTTTCTGCGGTTTTCATTATATCCTCAATAATATCCGGTACCCGTTCTATGCTATTGATGATCCCAATACTCTGACCAACAAGAACTGCTCCATCGGTAACATTACCATTATAAGCGAGCTCATATTTCTTTCCTTGCTCTATTGTCTCCTCTAAACTCACTCCCGATTCTTCAGCCATTTTTTCCTCTCTATTTGCAATGAGTTTTCTACTCAAAGAATACTTGTTTTTCCAGAGTCTTATTGGTCCAAATCCTCCCGTTACTAAGACCGTATCTTGCGCTTTAGCAGGCACAATAACATTCTTTATAGCTTCATTGAATTCACTATCTTTTGATGCTATAAATCTCGAACCCATGACAACGGCTCCCGCACCCATAGCTAAAGCAGCTGCGAGCGCTTGACCTGTGGCATAGCCTCCACACGCTGCAATTGGCATATCTGGATATTTTTGAGTAACCTGTTGTAGTAAAACTAAAGAGCTAACTTTTTCGTAAGATTGATGCCCTCCACCTTCATTCCCAGTTATTACCATGCCATCTACATTTGAAGCAACACATTTATCGGCGAGCCATAAAGCAGGAGCTACATGGAAATGTTTAATATTCGAATTTTCTCTTAATTTTTGGAATGACTTCGAATTTGGTAGCATTTTTGAAGAGCCCGCACTTGTAAGAGCATATACACATTGTTCTTTTATTTTAGTATTGTTCATAATAAATTTAGGAATTTCTTTGCAAAGAGCTGACGCAGAAGGAGCGATTCGTGAAGTTAGGATGTTAAATCCAAAGGGCTTATCAGTGTGTTCCACTACAGATTGCATGTTCTCTTTCATAATATCAACAGGATTTTTTCCAGCTAAATATTCACTAACTAAACCAGTATTACTCAACACACCAAGACCCCCCGCTTCAGAAACTGCTGTTGCTAATTCCGTTGTATAGAATGGGCCCATTGGTGCGCTGAAAATTGGATGTTTAATCCCTAATAATTCTGTTATTTTTGTTTTAATTACCATACAATATCATTTTAGATTATAACTATTTTGATTTAATACTAATTTCAAGTTTTAATTAATTAAAAAAGTATAGGAATTTCAAGAAGAAGAAATTAACGAAGAATATGAAGAATTGATTATCAATTTCGTGAAAGAAATGATTAAAATGATAAAATACACACGAAGCATTTTTCGAGTACAAAATCAGTTGGATTTGACCAACAGGCTAATATCGACGAGATTGCTAAAATCCTTATTGAAAAAGGTGTAGAATAAAATTTAATTAAAAACGAAATTATATTGTAAGTTGAATTCTAATTCTAATGAGGAACCTCTTAATCAATAGTTTTAAATTAGACAATAATTTATAGAATACTTAGAAAAGGATTCCAAGGTTGATGAGAGAAATGAAAAATTCTGAAGATAATGATTTGCCTCAAGATGATTTAATCTTACTACAAGAGAAGAAGAAAGGTCCAATTAGTCAGTTTTTCCAAGAAATTAAGGATGATATAGAAGGGTTTTCAGAAGAGTCTGGCGAATTTTTTATAAAAATTAAGAAAGATGCCGAAGAAGATTGGGGAAAATTTAAGACCTCTTGGAAGAAAATGATTGAAAAAGCTAAGAATATTGATCCTAAATACAAGAGAATGACAAAACTTTATAAAAAATTTAAACAAATGGATTCGAAAATATCTGAAATAAAGGATGATACTGCAGAGATTAAACTAGATATTTCACAAGTCACAATTATGGTTGAGACTATGATGGAAGGTATAAGTGACATTGAGGGATACATGGAAGAAAATTTAGGTTCGGATTGGAAAATTATAAAGAATTCTTGGCAAAAATATAAAGATGGCGAAATTACTAGGGGGGCATTTGTTAAGATTGGATTATCAAAAGTGGGGAAGAAATTTGCAGGTATATTTATCAAGGTATAAAAATTAGCACCTTATGTAAATGATTGATTACGGTCATATTTGCTTATTAGTTTTTGCTCAAGGCACATGGAAAGAGAATTATAAGAGTAGACTGTTAGACCAGATTAAAAAGAATTTCCTTTCAAACATGGACATTGATGATCTAGATGTTTGGAGTGAGATAAGTAAGAGTCCTTTATTTGATCCTAAAAATCCCGAAGCAGATGATAATCCTTGTGAATTATGTTATGCTCTTTATAAAATTTTTGAGAGGAAAAAGGGAGGGAATGATGGATTAATCCTATTTTCTCATAATATTATTAGTTGGAACGGTACAGCAAACTTGCTATCATTTCTCTTAGGTGAAAGAAATGTAAAAAAGGTGTATTACTTAGAATTAGATCAATATTCTTATCTTATAAGCACTAAGAATCACATTCCTGAGATCATCAATAATATTATTGAAACAACAATCAATAGAACCGATTTTTTTACTCTTCTTGAGAAAAAGGAATTAGAATTTAGTGTGTTATATGAAATTGGTAAATTTTGAGGTTTACTAATCAATTATTCATGAACGGTATTAGGTTTAAAAACAAGAAGATACATTATATCTTTTGACATGTTGGACAAAACCACCCGCGTCTTCCGGAAATGTCATATCGCTCAATTTCACTACCACATATAGGACATAATTCTTCTTTTTTACGGTGAGGGATTAAAAAATCATCTGGATAACTACTTAAATCCCCTTTCTTATCTATACCGAAATTTAGTACTTCTTTGATATTAGTAAATAGTTCATTTACTTGATTTTCATTTAGAGTATCTAATTTTCTTTTAGGATGCAGTCTTGATCTGAATAAAATTTCATCCGAATAAATATTTCCGATGCCCGCAATAAAGCTTTGGTTTAATAAAGCATTTTTTAAGATAGCAGTTCTTCTTTTTAGAGCTCCTGTAAATTCTTCAAATCTCATTTTAAGAGCATCGGGTCCTAAACGCTTTATTTTAATAAATTCCTCAACAGAATCAGCAATATCCAATTTTCCAAACATTCTAGTAGATATATAGGCTAAATTAAAGTTGTTTCTAAAATAGAATATTACTTTACTAAATTTAGGTTCTGCAAATTTGGTATTATAATAATGTAAATCTCCAGTCATGCCAAAATGCATAACAAGAAATTTAGGTTTAAGCGATATGAAAAGATACTTGCCATGTCGGGTTGATGATACAAATTGCTTATTTACAGCAGATTTTCTTAGATACGAATAATCTACATTCAAAATTCTTTCATCACTTACTTTAACATCTTTTATTAATTGTCGTAAGGATGATTTATCCAAGTAACGTTTGAAAGTTTCAACTTCGGGAAGTTCCGGCATAATTATAAAGATAAATTTCTATTTATTATAATAAATTAACAATCATTTAACGATGACTAAGATAATTAACAGTAGCTCTCATATTGGCTAATTTATTTGATTTTATAACTTTCATCATCTTCAATTTTTTCCCATTCCTTAAACTTTTTTTCCAAAGAGTCTACAAAATCAGAAACAGTTTCTTTATTTACAATCAGATAGTCTCCATCGATTGTAAAACCATATTGTTTAGCCAAATCAAATATTCTTTTATTAAATGTCTTTTTTTCCATTTCAAGAACATCTTGCATTCTATCTAAACTTATTCGCTTTGAGACTTCCAGCATAGTTTTTATCTTTTCAGCGATGCTGCTTTCATTTTCCACGGGGTTCTTCCTTTCTATTTCAAATGGATGATCTATTATCTTTTCTACAGTTGTCCGTTTTTTCATTACTTTCTTTAAAATATCTTCTTGATTCCTCATTAAATAGCCTTAAAATAATTTTAATTCATAATTAAACATTAAAGTTATAAATTCATTGTTAAATAAAAATGATTTTCCATTATTTTTTCTATGAAATCTATTAATAGTTGATTAATTTCATGTAAAAGTGGCTTGGATTATCCATATCTAATATCCATTAAATGACAATTTCATTTTAATAAATCTATGATTTTTTTAGCAACAATTTTAGCATGTGATACAGCATGAACCACGCTTTTTGATCCAACTATACAATCTCCTCCGGCAAGTACTTTTGAAACGCTGGTAAAAAACTTTCCATCTACTTCAAAAGTATTCTTTTTAGTTATCTTAAATTTGGTTTTATCAAAGCCACTCAGGTCTGGTTCTTGACTCACCGCTTCAATGATATAATCAGCTTCGATTTTAATTTCTGTACCTTTAATAGGTATTGGGATCGGTCGTCCTGTAAGATTAATTTCCCCAAGCTGCATCATATGGCATACAGCTCCTTGAAACTCATCTTCAATGCGCACAAATTCCTTTGGGTTCATTAAGAATTCCATAGCTATTCCCTCCTCTTCCGTATGTTCAATTTCAATTTTTCCTGCGGGCATATGAACTTTTTCCCTTCGATATAAAATAGTTACGTCTGCTCCGACTTACAAACTAATAGCGGGGTCGTTTGAGATCTCTTATCTTTTCTTTTAAATCTTCATTATTTTTCCCAAAAACGCGAAGATAAGTTTCTCTCTCTTGATCAATATCAAATTTTGAGGTTATTCCTCTATTTTTCATTTCATCAAATAAATCCCATAACGAGGCTCCAGAAATATTTGCTGCGCGTTCTAGTGTATCACCTTTTTGATATAAATCAATAGCAACCTCTATTTTTTGTTGATCAATTCCAATATCGATAATTTTACGTACAATTGTGGCTCTATCAACTCCAAGCAATTCAGCAATCCGATCGAGTTCATCGAGCGTTTCCTTTTTCATTCTTACAGACAGGTTAGTCATATTAAATTATAACAACTCCTTTATTTTTTTGACAAAATAGATTTCTTCATATGAAGGCCTTGCATATTTTACCCATTTTATTAGATAATCCTCAAATTCTAAATTATCAATTATTTTGTTTTGGTAGGCTTCTAACATCGAAACTGGAATTTTTCTAACATCCAAATTAAAACTTTCAGCTATTCTCTTAGCTTTTTTATCCTCCATCATACACGGACACTTGACATTTAATGAATTATGTATTATTTCAGTCTCTCCTAAACCTAATTTTAAATCCATCAACTCTTCATCAACTTTATGGATAGTTATTTTTTTATCTTTTATTAATTTCTCTCCAATTATTGCTTCTTGTTTTCCTTTATTTTTACCATTAATGATTACTTCTTGATAAATTGCTTCAGTAATAATTAGATCTTCGTACAACTTATTTAATACATCAATGAAATCCATTTTCAAAGAGATTATTAGTGAAGAAGCATCTATTTTTATCATCTATTTATTAAATGTGTGACAAAATATTTAAATGTATTCATGAAATAACAAAAAATCTAGGGGTTCAATTCCACCCTGAATCAATAAGGATTTTCCCTTGATGAGGATATTCTAATTGCTAATGGAATGACTGATTTAGAAAAATATTCAGTTGATTCCGGAGCTAAGCTTTATCAAGATTTTTTCCTTTAGTAATTGATCAGATCTTTTTTATAGTGGAGTGTTTTATCTTTAGTTATGAATCTCCTAAACTCATTTATTGTAATCCACCTTAAACTTAAGCAGTACAAACTACAGTTTATATTTTTCTTTCTATTTTGGTTTATTGGTTTTCTTTTCTTTCTTATCACAGAAACAGAATATAGTTTGAGTAAAATATTCTTATTTTCGATAACTGTAGGGATCCCTTTTGATGCAGGAGATTTTGCTCAATTATATGCTTTGATTTTACCTATTTTATTAGAAGTTATATTCTTTGGGTTTATCATGGGAGAATTGTTTGAAAAGTATAATCCTGTTGTTACTAGCAGAATTCTATCTTCTCATAAACGAAATCATACAGTCTTTATAGGATTTCATCATTTATCTGAGAGGATTATAGAACATTGTATGAAAAATAAAGAACCCTTCTGCATTCTCGAAGATGATTATGAATTAGTGGAAGATCTTATCAACAAAGGTAGTCCATCTGTTGTTGGCGATCCTACCGAGACATCTAACCTTATTTTTGCAAATATTAAACGTGCAAAAGAGGTCTTTATTATCATTGATGATGTGAGAGTAGCAATAATTTGCACTGAAAAAATACGCAAAATGAACCCAGGATGTCCAATTTATGTTCGTGTATTTGAAGATCACGTACAAGAATACCTTAAAGAACCCCCCTTAAACGCTGTTCCCTTTTCCACATCAAAATGGGCAATGGACGGTATCCGCAAGTGGATTAAAGATAAAACGGGAACTGCGATTGTGATTGGTAGAGACAGTTTAACTCATAGAATTGCATATCATATCTCCCTTCAACCAGAACGGGAAATATACCTTTTTGATGATGAGCATGATGGTATTGAATTCCCCGTTAATGAGAGATTACATATAATAAATGAATTCGCTTACTTTTTAAGTGATTTACGATCTCATGTAAAACTAGATGAAGTTTCACAATTATTTATTTGTTGGAAACGAGAATCAGAATTTGATGAATTACTTTACCTTACATCTAAGATTAATTTACGCTATCCAAATATTGAGGTATTTGTACGGATCTTTGATGAAGAACTTAAAGATTTGGTCAAGAAATATAATGCTAAAACGTTCTCAACTTCTAAAAACGCATTTAAAATGCTCCAACAAGCGGTAACCCCCAATTCTTCTATTTTTCCAAAATTGGATGCATCGTAGTTGATGATTTTAAAATACCAAAATGGATAAAGAAAAAAAAGGATTGATAAAATAATATATTACTATTGATTATATTTAATGTGAACAGTCATGATAAAGACGAAAGTAACTGAAATGTTAGGATGTAAATATCCTATAATTGTTGGAACAATGGCTAATATTTCAAATCCGGAGTTTGTTGCGGCAAGCAGCAATGCTGGTGCGTGTGCAGTGTTAGCCAGCGCAAATTATAAAACACCAGAAGAATTACGTGAAGCAATCAGAGAAACACAATCTCTAACCAATCAACCATTTGCTGTTAATATTAATCTATTTCCTGCTCTCATGCCTCAGGATAAATTGGCGGATTATGTTGATGCTACGCTAGATGAGGGTGTAAAAATTATTGAAACAAGTGGTCATAAGGCTCCAGCGCAACTAGTTCCCAAATTTAAGGGAGGAGGCGCTATTTGGATTCACAAGTGTGCCGGTGTTAGATACGCAAAGACTGGGGCTTCGTTGGGAGCTGACTTAATAACAGTTGTTGGGTATGAAAATGGTGGTGCAACAGGAATTTTAGATATAGGAACTCTCGTAATGACACCGAGTGTCGTTGATGCCTTAAATATTCCTGTTATAGCTGGAGGAGGGATTGCAGATGGTCGGGGTATTGCTGCTGCTCTAGCGCTTGGTGCTGAAGGGGTCATAATCGGTACAAGAATGATGGCTACAAAAGAATGTCCTCTCCATGATAACCTAAAACAAGCTTTTGTTCAGGCGACAGAAACGGACACGACTATAGCAATGAGAACGATACGGAATACGCACAGATTTTGGAAGAATAAGGCCGTTGAAAAAGTTCTTGAATTAGAATCTCAAAAAGCATCCCTCCAGGAAATAGTACAAGTAGCTTCAGGTGAAAATGCAAGAAAAATGTACCAAGAGGGCGATTTGGATATAGGTATAGTAGCTTGCGGCCAAAGTGTGGGTTTAGTTAAAGATATTCCAACTGTTAAAGAATTATTAGATCGCATGATGAAAGAAGCTGAGGATGTTATCCAGAAACTAAAAGAAAGGACCTTATAAATTCCTTTTTTATTTTTTTCCTTTATTTTTGCCTTAGATAAAATCTTTATTTATTTTCGTTCTTGTCCGCATATTTTACAAAATTTCCCTGCTCCGATTATTTTATTACCACAATTTGAGCAGAATAACGGAATTTGTGCTTCAGAATCTTTTGAAAACATTAATTCTGAGTAAAATTTTGCTATTCTTCTGCTTTTTATAAGAGAATAAATACATATAATTAAAAAAACAATAATAATCAAATAAATTGGAAGCATAGCAATAAGCATACCAATGTAATAATCAATATTATAATAAGAAGATGTTAGAGCCATTATTAGATATGGATAAATTGTCGATAATGTAAACAAAGTGAAAAGTAAAATTCCAATTAAGGATAGAATAAATATACTAACTGCCTGTTTCTGGGTTAATTTGAATCCAAACCAAGAATTCTTATCTCTATTCATTTATTTGCACTCCTCATTAAGCAATATTAAAAACATCAAATAATAAAAACACAAGTAATATTATTAAATATTTTTATCAGCATTTACTAAAACAGGTAATCCAAATTATAATAGAAATATAAAATGGTCACAATATGACACTGAAGAAAGAGCCACTTTAATCTTTGATAATGATATAAAAGTAGTGGAAGCCCCTCTAGATAAAGAGCGACAAATGTGGTATGGGATGAATATGTGGTCTCAATTCTAAATATTGTCCTGCAAATAAATAAATTTCTAGCAATATACTGAAATTTTCTTCCTTAGAAATTTTTCACTTCACGCAATTGTCCATCTTTATAGAAATTTACTTAAATGAAATTTTAAATGTGTTCCATTCTTTTCAAATACAATATTTCTCTTTTTTTATCAATATCAAGGTAAAATTGAATGGAGTCTGAGAATTATATTAGTTCGCAAAAACACGAGGAATATTTAGCGAAGTACAACATAAATCCTAATCGTGCTATGTTTACTCTTATACTTAGCATTATTGTAGACACTTTTGGATTCAGTATGATTCTTCCATTATTGCCCGGCATCGCTAAGGGACTAGGGGCCTCAGATATTATGATAGGGCTTTTTATTTCATCCAATGCCGTGGCGATTTTAATTTTTGGTCCTATATGGGGCAAATTAAGTGATAAATTTGGCCGAAAGTCCGTGTTAATGATTTCTCAAGTTGGTACTGGAATTGCTTTTTTAGTATTAGCTTCTGCAAATTCACTTGAGGTGTTTCTTCTTGCTCGCGTTATTGATGGAATTTTTAGCGGACAAGCTCCAATTGTCAGCGCCTATGTATCCGATATAACAACCCCGCAAATGAGAGCTTCAAAAATGGGGAAATTAATGGTTGGCTATACATCCGGAATGATATTTGGTCCTTTAATCGGTGGAGTATTGGGGGTATTAAATTGGCGATACCCTGCTATATTTGCTAGCGCATTAACTATTCTCTCGATTATCTTAACATTTAAAGTATTAGTTGAAAGCATGCCGCGTGAGAGAAGAGATGATCTTAAAGCTCAACGTAAACAGCGAGAAATGTCTTCAGAAGATCCGAGAACTTTTTGGACTAAGGAGGTATCTGTTCGATTTCTAGAAAGATTCTTGGTCTCCTTTACTTATATGATGTTTGTTTCTAGTTATGCTTTAGTTGTTTTTAAACGCTACAGTACGAATCCCTTCATTATCGGTACAATCGTTGCAGTCGCAGGGTTCTCCGTTATGATCTATGGATTTAACATGAGACGTTTAATTAGAAAAATCGGTGAAAAAAGAATTTTATTTTTTAGTTTAGGATTATATATGTTAGTTTGGCTTATTTCTCCATACATGATCGAATTGTGGATAATGTATGTATTTATGCTACCGTTTGGATTTTGTATTGCGTTTATAGGGCCTCTAATATCAGCTAATATAACTAAAGTAGTAGATGCTGATAAACAAGGCGTAGTGGGTGGATGGAGGACGAATTTCCAGGCAGTTGCGCAAACATTTACCCCATTAATTTCGACAGGGTATTTACAACTTGGTGGTTTAGCCATAGGTTTATTATACCTGAACTCCTACGAACTCATCGGTTTTACAAATTTTTTAGTCTCGATAGCTCTCTTTATAATCGTTTTTATAGATGTTAAACATCATCCCAAGCTTTATTTCTATGAGAGAATCAGAAAGAAACGTAAGAAACGAAGGAAAACAAAACAAAAAATTGAAGATATGACTTCTAACGTTTCAAACAATTAATGATGTCTGCAATGATAACTTTTTGAGTGGTAATATCTAAAATTCTTTACTTCATTAATCAAGAGTAAATTGAGTAGATAAGAGATCTTCTGTTTTTGACGATTTACCCACATAAACAGTATATTCTATATGTTCTATTTCCCATACTTTCGATTCTGGGTTATACCAAGCAAGATTTTTTCTTGGAACCACAATTTTTACTTTTTTTAAGTCATTTGGTTCCAGAAAGACACGAGAAAAACCTCTTAGAAGTTTTACAGGGCGGTCGATGTGAGAGTTTTCAAAACCAATATACAATTGGACTACTTCTTCTCCTGCTACTTTTCCTGTATTTTGAACATCTACGGTGGTAATGACTTTATCATCCTTTAATTCAACTCTTAAATTTTCATATTTAAATGTGGTATAACTTAAGCCATATCCAAAAGCAAATGCTGGGTCATAGCCTTCTTTTTCAAAAAGTGTATATCCATGATAATATCCATATTCAATTTCATCAACTTTGACATCAAAAAAAGGTAAATTTTTAGGATTCTTTGGAATTGTAAAAGGTAGTTTTCCACTCGGATTGACAGCACCAAATATAATATTTGCTAAAGCATTTCCACCTTCTACACCAGAATACCAAGCCATTATAATGGCCGGTACTTGATCTTTCCATTCTTCCATTGTAATTGCACTCCCTCCAATGAGAACAACAATACATTTATTGTTTTCGTTTACCACGGTTTGAATTAAATTAATATCTTCAGCGTGTAATGACAATATCTCTCTATCTCCACCCCTTTTAAGTTCTTTGATATATTCTCCTTCATCTTTATAATTTAATCCAACGACAACTATTGCTACATCTGCCTCTTTAGCGATTTTGCTAACGCGAGGAATTTCAGTTCCTTTATCACATACCAATTCTATAGAGTCTCCTAAATAATTCTTAAAACCTTCCCATGGAGTAATTACTTTTTTAACTGATACATAGCTACTGCCATGGTCTCCTGTATTTTTAATTTTTGCATATTTTCCGAAAATTGCGATTTTCTGAATCTTATCTTTATTTAATGGTAAAATTCCAGATTCATTTTTTAGGAGCACCATACTTTTTTCAGCAGCTTCAAGTGCTACTTGATAATGTTCATAACATCCAATCAATTGGGGGTCATATTTTTGTGGATCCTCTCGGGTAACAAACCTTAGAATTGTTTTCATAACTCTTCCTGCAGCTTCGTCAATCATAGCTTCTGATATTTTACCTCCTTCTAAAGCCCTCCTGATTTTTGTGAGCCTAAAATATTTCACTCGAGGCATCTCAACATCTAATCCTCCTGTGACTCCACCGATAGTATCTTTCACTCCACGCATCCAATCGGAATGTACAAATCCCTGAAAATTCCAATCAATTTTTAGAATATCTCGTAATAAATAAGCATTATGTCCGCAAAACTTACCTCGTAATTTATTATAAGCACTCATTATTGTAGCACATCCTTCTTCTACGCAGCGTTTAAATTGAGGAAGATACACTTCCCGAAGCGTTCTTTCATCCATTATTACATTTACTCTAAATCGAGAAAATTCAATACTATTTGCTACAAAATGTTTTGCTGTTGCCATAACATTATGTTCCTGTACACCTCGGGTTAAAGCAGCTCCCAATTCCCCTAGAAGGAAGGGATCCTCTCCATAGGTTTCCTGAGCTCTCCCCCAAGCGGGATGACGTAAAAGATTGATGCAGACACCTCCAAAAAGATTGCCACCGTGTGCTCGTACTTCTTTTCCAATAACTTCACCAACACGTTCTTCTAAATCTATATCCCAAGTCGCTCCACGTGCCATCGATACTGGAAAGCATGTAGAACCGGGGATGATTACACCTCGAGGACCATCAGTAAATTTAAAGGGAGGTATTCCAAACTTTTCTAAGCCAGCGGCATCATATGCTCGTTTACCAAAACCTCTATCCATCATTATTTTCGAAATTAACCCATTTCCTCTCATTTGACTCACTTTTTCTCTCAGAGTCAATTGATTGAGAAGCCATTCTACATAATCCTCAATTTCTTGTTCAGTCATACCTTTTTTGATTTCAATCATGAATTTAACATACACCGATAAAAATAATATCCCAAATATTAAGAAAAAGAAAGTGAGAATTTAAGTAAATTTTACTTTTTCTTTCGCCTCTAAGGTATGAATGAAATTCTAAAAAATATTCGGTAAAGATGTGAATCTGGGTCTCTTGATTACAAATTCCCCCGATAAATTAGTAAAGTTAAGAAAGCAAATAACAATATCCCAAGGAATTACTCAAGATTAATTGGAAAACTCGAAATTGCATTTGGTACAAATTTTCTTTTTAACATAGATCCGTCTTGGCGTATAGGTAAGTATCTTGCTTTTGTCATCAATTTCCCTTATGGCAAAACCAGTTGCTCCGCATTCAGGACATACTCTTTTATTAATTCTTGGTTCTTCACTCGAAATAGGTGGAGAAACAACTGGTCGTTTAGGTACTGGTGAGATATAAGGTTTTTGGCTTGGAAAAGAGGGTGGTTTTGATATTTGTGAAAGGTCAAGAATTTGCGACTTTAGTATACTATTCTCTTTACTTAGCTGGGCAATCTTATTTTCCTTTTCAGCGATAAGGCCTTGATAATCGTGAAGTTTTGAGAATAATTCATTAATTTGGGTTGATAATTTATTAATCAATTCTTTATATTCTGGCTTTAGATCACCCATATCATTAAACATCATATGTTTGAACACCTCAACTTTATTATTTTTTTCCCTTTCGTCAAAAATGGTAAGGATAGTTTAGAATTTAAATATTTTCAGCGATGAAATAAAAACGCGAGTTGACTGAGGAAATAGTACTACTAAATTCTTATAAATCTAATCCTAACATAATTCTAAAAAATAATGAAATTTTTTAATATTTAATAAAATCACTATGAATTTAAAAAATACTAAACTAATTGAGCTAAGATGGAAGGAAAAATATGCTTGATCACTGGGGCAAATTCGGGTATTGGTAAAGCTACTGCTATTGGTCTAGCTAAACTAAATGCTACTATTGTAATGCTTTGTCGTGATAAAAATCGAGGAGAAATAGCTCAAAAAGAAATCATTGAACTCACAGGGAATAAAAAAGTTGATTTGCTGTTATGTGATTTATCCTCTCATGAAGATATTCGTAAATTTGTTTCAGAATTCAAAAATAAATATCAAAATTTACATGTGTTAATAAATAATGCTGGAGTTATGAAGAAACGAGGATCACTATCCCCTGATGGATTTGAGATGAATTTTGCAGTTAACCATCTCGCACCATTTTTACTTACGAATTTGTTGCTTGATATCTTAAAAGAGAGTGCTCCAAGTCGTATTATTAATGTAAGTTCCGCTGCCCATAGAATGGCAAAATTGGATTTTGATGATCTTCAGAGCGAAAATAAGAAACTTCGGTTAATGAGAATATACGGTATTTCAAAATTAGCGTTAATGCTATTTTCATATGAATTGAGCAGAAGACTAGAAGGAACAATGGTAACAGTTAATACTGTGCATCCGGGTATGGTTGCTACTAATTTAGGCAGGGATATGTCTAATTCTGGTCAAGGATTTGGTAAACGCTTTTTTAAAAAACCTCGAGAAGGAGCCGAAACATCAGTTTATTTAGCATCCTCACCAGAAGTAGAAGGAATCACCGGTAAATATTATACTAAAAAAAGACAAAAAAATTCATCCAAAAAATCCTACAATGAAGAAGATGCCAAGAGGATATGGGAAATTAGTACTGAAATGACCAAATTATAAAAAAAAATTACTCTTCTTTTTTTGAATTTTACATGGGACCCATATCTAAATTATTCAACATTTCAATGAAAATATCAATTTCTATTATAAGGTTTGCTGCTTGTTCTTCATTTATAAGATCATGATTCAAGAGGCACTCGATTTTCGTTTTTGTTGACTCTAATCTTGAAATCGCATGAGAAATGTGCTTAAGAATAAGATTCTCTTTTATACAATCTGCAGACATTAATACTAAGACAAAGTCTAGTTCATCAACAGCTCTCCAAAGGTGTTGATCAATTGATAAAAACACATATAAGTTTTGTACAAAAGAGATATTATCCGCGAATTGAGAAATCTCAACGATTATATTAGCTATTTCTAAAGCTACTTCTGTTCCAACAAGTCCTCCCATAGTAAGAGATAAATGATCCCGTATTTTATGATATTGAGTGAAGATATAATTACCTATTTCTTCAGTAACCTTGGAGTGTCTTAATAATAAGAAGGTGTGTAAACTTGATAATTCTATATTGGTTTTTGCCAGTTCATTCAGGAAAATCGATTTAGTAGTGCATCCCGAATTATAGTAATCTAACGCTTTTTGGACTCTACATCGAGCTCTAATAATCGATTTTATTAGTGGTCGATTAAAACAGAACGGGAGGACGTTGTTTATATAATCTTCCAACTCATTGAGTTCCCATATGATATATACCATCATCGCGTCTTGTGTTGTTTCGAAAGTACCTATATTACTAGATGTTAAAGCATCGTTTGGCAAATCATCATCAGCATCAGTTATTTCAACCCGAATTTCATGAATTCCATATTGAATGAACCAATCACTATCAAGATAATCAAAAGTGAATGAAAAGTGTGTTTCTGTAGAATCTGGAGTATCATTTAGGATGAGGTCATCATCAATGAAAATTTTGATATTTGAAAGTCCCCAATCGTCACCCTCAACCTCATTTGTTACATTAAAATGGATTGTAACATCCACAGGTGTAATTACAATATTAAAATTAGAAAATTCTGGAGGATTGATATCATCATCACTAATAAAGACTGTATCAGTTTCAGTATTTGATTCTTGATCTATTGTCCCATGATCTAAATCAGCATTAATAGCATAAACGGAGATATTATGTGATCCTAAGGAATTTGGTGCATCATAAATTCCTTCAGCAGAACCAGCAAGAACTCCATCTATAAAAACTTGGATCGCGTGTATTCCACTCTCAGGATCACTTGCAAATACATTCCAACTCCCGGGATCACCATCAGTATGAGGGCCAGAATAGACTATATCAATCAAAGGTGCTGTTGTATCGTCATCTACAATTTTAATTAGTACATCGCATACCTGTGAATCATCTTCTGAAATTGCAGAGATTGAAAAAGTTTGTTCTCCACAACCAGTTGGAGTAAGAGTTAAAGTAAATAATTGAGATTCTCCCGGAGCGAGAATTATTGTCTCTTCACTTAGTAATTCCACGGTAAAAGAAACATCATCCACAAAAATCTCAAATTCCTGAATAATATTTCCCCAATTTGTGATATTAAATGTGTATACTGCTGTTTCATAATCAAAAATAGCTATATCTGGATTTAAACACTGAAAGTCTGTATCAGAAAAATTGGCGACAATGAATGTACCGCTAAAGGTTTCATCGAAAGTATTATACAAATGATCTTGAACACGGAATTGATATGTGTAAACACCAGGACTTGTGGTATGATGCCGTGGAGGATTAATCATTAACGCTATCCGGGAATCTCCAGGTTCTAGAAGAAAAATATTTTCCAGAGGATCATCGGGATATAATCCTTTATAGACAAAACTTTCTGGAATACCTTCAACAGTGATATTTATCGTTTCTGGATAGGTTCCTGTATTAGAGATGTTAATTGCTTGGAAAAATTCTCCAGGAACAATTGGTTCAGTAGCTACATGTTGTAAAAATTCTACACGAGAGAAACCTTCAAATATAAAAGGTAGGGAGTCTTCGAAAATAAGTTCCGGAATGTCTTCGTATAAATATATTTTTAAATCGAAATAAAGTTCACCAGGTTCAATTTCTGGGTCTTCACGGGTGATTGTAAAGCTTATTGTGGAGTCCAAACGATCGAAAAAATAAATTTGGGGTTTTATCGAGAATCCATTAGGAGGAATGATCTCAAATATTACTTGTGTTCCATAATCTGGGCCATCTAAGGATAATTTAAGATTTACATCGATCAGGCCTGAAACTGGATCCGAATCTATTGTGGTCGCTTCCCAATCGATTCTTATATTCGTGCTCAACGAAGGAATTTCATCGATTACTTGATGAAGTATATCTACTTTAGGTTTAACATAATCCCACCAATCTTTTGGAACCCACATCCAAGATCCACTGGATCCCCAGCTAAATAGATGATGATTAAACTCAAAGTCTCTAGCTCTAACAGCTAGCCACTCATTATATGTAATACTCCCCATGTTTAATAGTACATAATAATTAAAGTATTCTACAGCATCTTCAATATCCGAAGAAAGAATAAATGCTCTAAATCCACTGTCATAAAAATTATACATCAGCCAAAACCACTCTTCATAATTGGGAACCTGTAGAAGATAATATTCCGATAAAGGATATTGATATTCAGGATCATGAAGCCTGGATGCATATGAATCGAACCAGTCTAAGGGAAGGTATTTTAATACTTCTTTTGATATATATGTATATACCTTATATGCAGCATTATGCGCATCTTTATATCTAAATTCGTCTATTGCAGAATTAAACTCTTCTAAAATCGCTGAATAGGAAAAAAATTCAGTTGTGCTACTATAAAATAATGTAATTGTATTTTCTAGAGCCGGTATACCCAATGAATCCTTGGTAATTTCTCGGACTGACCCCCAATCTCTAATCCAACCACTACCAGTAAAAGCTTCCCAAAAATCCCATCTCACATAATCTGCTTCAAATTCTAATTCAAAATTTACATCTGGAGACGCTCCAGTTATTACTGAGCAAAAAGTTTCATCATAATCGATAGCACCGGCAGTACCATACCATGGAGCATCGCACCCAAAAAAATCCCATAATCCTTTCCATCCATCCCAAGCACCCTCCCAACCTTTACCGGAAACTCTAAATTTACCTCGCATGTAAAAAGGGTTATCACCATCATTATCCACGGCTAATCGGAAATAAACGGGATCTCCCACTTCCAATCCACCGCGTCTCCTCATATTTAGTTTTGTTTCCTCTGAAAAATACAGTTTAGTCTCATCTGTGAGAATTGTAATATGCGGATCATTGGTGAGTGCTGTAATAATAATAACTAAGACACATGCAAGTGCTAAAGATAATCCTAGCCAAGCCCCAAAAACTCCGAGAAAAGTGCCAGCGGGGAGTAATACTATCATTGCTGCTGCTACCGCACCAAGATAACTCATAGTAATCGTAGCGATTTCAGCTGCAAGAGAATCGTAATCACCTGAAGTCATTCGAGTAATAAATGTTGTTAAATCGATATAAAATAGGACTAATGAGATTGCAAATGCAACGAAACCAATAAATTTAATAGATTTTGCCAACGATTTTGCTAAGGTTTCTTTAAGTGAAGCAGCTATTAGAAGAATTCCCTCAAGAGATAATAGCAAACCCCCAGCAGCCATAAAACCTGCCTTCACGAATCTCAAATAAAATTCCCTTTCTATCACGTCGGCTTTATTTGAAGATAAAAATATCATCTCTTGGATTGCATTATATATCATTAAGGTTCCTATAAGAACACACACAGAACCTCCACTTCCTAACTTCAACCGAAATGATTTTTTCTGAGCCGAAATAGATACAAACTTAACATTCTTCTTTTTAATCTTTTGCTTTGGATTTTCTTCAACACGATTATCACTCAATTTTTTTTCTAATTTTTCATGAAATCCTTCAGTGAGTTTTGCAATTTCTTCACCTAAATTAACAGCTAGATTTTTGAGTTCATGAAATGCAGTATCAACACTATTTTCAGCCTCTTCCATTATAAAAATTGATTCTAAGGTTAAAGATTGAGCAAATTGAAAAAATTCAGTATAATAACTTAATTCCGAATATGAGTGTTCTCTAGAATACTGAATTTTATCTATTAGAAGATATATTTTATGCTCTAAAGTTTCTTGCGGAAAAGGAAGTTGATGAGAAGTAATATAATCACTAAGCAAAGTTAAACTAGTATCGATTGAATCAATTTGGTCCCAAAATTTTTCAATAAAGTCCTGAAACAATTCTGCTGGCATTTGTGGGTCGTTAGAATTGTCAAAGAAGAGATGAGATCTTTCCAACTCATCTTGCCGATTATCATAATATTCCTTGTAAACATCAACCCCTTCTTCAAAATTAACTAAAGGAACACCAGGATTTTGAGTATTACGCTCGATATAGGTTTGATGAAGAATCGTTATTTTATCATTCAATTGTGAATCATCCCATGGAATCTCATCTAATGGAATATTTAACCCTTGAGCCTGTGAGATTTGTAAAACTTTCGAGTTTGCGTAGGTTTCCATTGCAATTGGTATTCCCATTATACTTGCTCTTTTCTGTACATCTTCAATTCCGTTTTCACTAAAATCACTGTAATAAGTTTGGTAAAGAATCTTATTTTCGCCTTGAATCTCGGAATCTCCGAGAAAATATTCTTTATCCTCATAAAGATCAGATATCGAATAAGAACTAAAAAAAGCCTCAAAATCTCCCTGATGAAGTGTGCTAAATTCAGGACTTGGTATGTTTTCTAATTGAATCTTATTTAAGATATCATAATTTTCGTAAGAACCTGCAATATAAAGGACTTCAGCTTCATTTTCTTCGAGTGGATGATTTTTCCTATCTAGCGCTACTTGTTCGACTAAATTAAAATAATTTACATTTCCTTGGGCTACTATATCATCATCTACACTAAATTCTCCAGGAGATCCCAATGTGGGATTTTGAACAAGGTTCCAGAGAATTTGGCTTTCAATAAAGCAATCTGGACTCCCTAAAGCATATCTAATGCTTGAGACTTCACGTTTAGTCATGGATTGGACTTTGATATTTTCTTCAAAATCATAATAATGTAAAAGAGATGTCTCACCTGTCACGTCATCATATCGAGTGATTAACCAAATAAAATCAAAACGCAAATCAAGAAGTCCGTCGTTTTTCGAACCATGGTTTTGAGGGATCATTATAGCATAATCGATACTTTCTGATGCTGGTTTCGGAAATACAAAATAAAATTCATCATTAGGATCAGTAGGATTTGGGAGTGGGTCTCCAATTCCATTTTCATTATAAAACTCGTCTGATTTTAATAGAAGTTCTGGATTAGTATTCGGTCTCCAATAGTTAAGTAATTTTTGCATGTTCATATCCTCTTTTTTATCTATCAGGGGAGTATCATACCATGCTTTTGGGATTATAATCACTCCCTCTGAAAATTTATAAGCAAAATCACTACTATGCTCCTCTTTACTGATTGATGGAAACATACGAAAAGCCCTAAATCCCCAGTCATAATATGTGTTTATTAAAGTTTTAAATTCTTCTTTATCCCCGGTATCTATCCAGTAATAATCCTGCAGAAATTCATCTATATACCACGTGAGCATAGGCCAACCAAACAATTCTCCCCAAACGGATTTCCAAAAGGCTCCACTTAAAGGATAATGAGAATAGTCCCCAAATAAATAATTCCATTCAAAATAAAATTCATTTATTCTATTAGCTAAGTGATATCGATCAAACTTATTACCAAACATGCGTAGAACAGGATAAATGGAGACGTTAAATTCGCCTCTCCATAACCTTGGAACACCATTAGTAGAGTAATCATTTTCTGGTCTTTTAATCTGTATGTTAATTATAGTGTCTTTATTCTCATCTGTAGGAATTACTATTTGATTTATTTTTTTAGGGTCTAATTCCACTTTCGCTAAAGGAGAGCTATCTAAACTATCTGGAATCCCGTCCTCATCTGTATCTGTTACAGCAGGATTTAACCCATTAGAAAATTCTTCTAAATTCTTAACTCCATCTCCATCTGTATCTCTTAATTCTGAATATTTTAAAATTTTAACTGGATTACCGTTAATTAAAAATTCAATATCAGAAGTATAATTTGCCTTATGATTATAAAATATATAGTGCCATCCTGCTTCTATCTCTCCACAATTTTTAATAACTGGAGGTGAATCACGATCAGCTATAAATATCTCTCCTTCTAAAATTGAGTATTCTCCATCGACAACCACATCTTTAAATTCACCACTATTCAACTTAATTGATAACTCTTTAAGGATATTAGACTCTGGGATATAGAAACTAAAATATCCTTCTGTATAGTCATCTTCTTCAATCCGAGAATCTAACAGATTCTCAGCTGATTTTTCAAAGTAGCCCCATGTATCTGGAATTGTAGGATCCAAATCAAAATCATACATATCTCGTTCTTGTATTTCATCAACATCATTGAGAAGATCTTTGTCCCAATCAGAATTTACAAGAATTTTATATTCTAAAAAACCATTTCCTTGTAATAGCAGTTTATATTTACCGGGTGCTAGGTTTACATCATACCTAATATATGTACCGCGTTCGATAAATAAGCAATAAAACAAAGGATCAACTTCGGGATAGTCTTTTGTGTCATGAATTCTCTTGAGCATAGTACTATCGCCTGTTTCGTTCTGTAATTCTACACGCAACCAATTATATGAAAAACTTATTCGAGTTAAGATAGAAACTGGTCCCCCTGCTTGAAAGCTTACTTCTACGTTTTCAGAATTTTCAATATCTTCATCTAAATATGTCTCTACCTCTCCTTCTGCCAAAAATAACGGTTCTACTATTAGAGAATTAAAATATGGTAGATCTTCCTGTGTTATATTAATTGTATGAAGTTCTAAATTATACGGAAATTCAATGGGGAAGATATTTAATCCATAACTTACTTCATAAATCTCTCCATCTAATGAAAAAGATGTAAAATCAATTTCAACGATATCCACTATGATGTAACATACTCCTTTGGGGCGAAACTCATACTCCGTTTCTGTAACCTCACGTAAATATAAGTATTCTTCAATCTCCTCTACATCCACTTGACTTTCCTTGGGTTTTAAATCAGAAACAGACTTAGAAAGAAAAGGTGTGATACTTGAAAATAATATTATGGAAATTATTGCTAAGGCAGCCACTTTTAATTTTATTTTATTTTCTGTCAAAGAACCAACCCCACCAATATTCCAAATAAGGTTAAGTGAAGGACGAATAAATACATCCTATAATAGTAACTAACATTAAATGTGAGATAGATTCATTTATAAAAGTTTCTTTTTATAGTCTCTTTTTGAAACTAATATCTATAAAAAGTTTCAAAATGATACTCTGATTTATCATCTCTGAATGGATAGAGATACCATCTTATTATGAAAACAGAATATTATAAGAACTTTTTGTCTAAAAAAAATTAAAAAACGGAGGAAAAAAAGGTAGAATATGCATTCCATTTGAAATCAGAAAAATGCTTAATATTAAATCAGGTGAAAAATTCCGCTTCCAAGTTCAAGATGACAAAATAATCCTACAAAGAACCACCTCTACAGAAGATTTCATCAAAAAATCTGAAGCTTTTAGCGAAATACTTAAAAAAACTAGCAAAAATCCCATAGAATTTAAGAAAATGTTTGATTAGATCATCAGGACTTGCTCAAAAAGCGCAAACTAAAGCTATTATGATAAAGTTTAGAAAAATTTATATACTTTTAGGGGTAATATATTATGGGTAAAAAAAAATGGGTAAAAATAAAATAGTAGAAAAAGTCACAATTGATAAACGGGGTCGAGTTACCATTCCAAAGAGTATTCGTGAAAAATATAACTTCATTCCTGGAGAGGAATTCGAAATTATAGATGAAAATGATAAGATTATTCTAAAATTGCTCATACCAGACCAAAAAACAGTAAAAAGTTCCGGGAAATGGGGTAAATATACTTTTTTAAAAGCCGGAGAATCAACTTTTGGTGAATAAATGAATAGAAAATTAATTGATATTAATTTTTTATCGATTTTCTTTGTGGAAGATCATCCCGGATTTAGTTACATCAAAAAATTGATGGATGAAGGTTTAACAGGTGCGTTTAAAATAATTATTCCGGAAATCCTTCCATTTCGTGCATTTTGGATCTTAACTACTAAGTGGGGAATTGATAAACAGCTTGCTAAAGAAATTATTTTAGAATTTGTAAAGAACTACTCAATTCCAATTTATGCTGGTTTAAAGAGAGAGACTATTATTGAAGCATTTAAGTATTCTAATGAATTAAACCAGGATATTTATGATTGTTATTATTTAGCTTTAGCTAAACAAGAAAATGCAACCTCAATTTTGACAACGGATACTGATTTTGATAAATTATGTAAGAAAATTGGATTAAATTATGAAAATCCCATACCTCTTGACATTTTAAAGAAATTTTCTGCATTTAAATGAGAAACCTTAAAATTGAATTTAGTCAAGGATTCTCGAAATTCTTTTTAAATAACCAGAAAAAGGTGCTGAGACTTCGATATATTTAGCTTCATCTCCCGAAGTAGAAGGGATAACAGGAAAATATTTTGTAAATAAAGAAGCACGAAAATCATCCGAAGAATCCTACAACCAAGAAAATGCTAAGAAAATATGGGAAATTAGTGCTGAAATGACCAAATTATAATAAAAAGATAAAGAATTATATTTTTAAATTAATACATCATCTAAATTATTCACTCTTTCAATAAAATTATCAATTGATAGAATGAGAGTGATTAACTAGTTAACGCTCATTAAAATTAGTATGAATTCTAACAGTTCATTACAATCTAACCGAAGTTCTTCTTGAAAATTGCTATCTTCGACCCAAGGATTTTTAAAAACACGGTTCCCCCAAGGATTTTCATTCTCATCGTTTTTTAATCCTGTTAATTTAGGTTTAATATCATGGAGCAGTTTATTATAAGCATCAAGAAAAACTATAGTATCAATCATGTGATTTAATGCAGTGAGTTTATTATTCATGGAATTTTTATGACTATCAACTGGATGACGCCAGTAATCATCTGAAGATGTTTGAAGTTTTTGATTCAAATTATCTATTTTCCATTTCACATATTCACGCATGTCATCAAACGTCGTTTCAAACACACCAGAAACTGAAGAATTTAATCCATTTTTTTCAATTAAAATTATTGTTATATTGTGTGTTCCGATTTCCATGAACCAGTCACCATACTTATCATGGGTATCATTAAGTGTGAATGAAAAGGTAGTTTCTGTTGCACTTGGATAATAATCTTCTATGGACTCGTCATCTATAAATATTTGTATATTAGATAACCCGCAATCATCACCAAAATTAACCGTAATATACCATGCTGCCTCTATAATCTCAATAACTGTGATCCTCGCTTCAATCACGCTTGAATTGTATTCTGAAGTAGCATTAATTAAAAATGTTTGCCTTCCCCAGCTTGTCGGGCTAAGCGTTAAGGTAATGGTCTCTGTTTCTCCAGGAAGTAGAAGTAGTTCAGTTGTATCTAAAAATTCGGTGACGAAAGAAACGTCATCAGAGGTAATAGTAAATGTTTGGTTCACATTTCCTAGATTTGTTAAATTAAATGTATATATAGCCGTGTCATAATCAAAAATAATAACATCTGGATTCGTACATGTAAAGCTCATGTCGTAAAATTCAGCTACTTCAAACGTTCCGGTACAATTAAGGTCAAAACCTTCGTACCACATATCACGAGCTCTAACAAAATACGTGTAATACCCGGGTGCCGTAGTGTAATGGCGTGGGAGTTTGACTAATAACGCTACATACGAATCTCCCGGGAATATTTCGAAAAGTTGCTTGCTCTCGTTAAAGAAATTCTCGGGATATAAATCTTTATAAATGAAATTGTTCGGTATGCCATCGATCGAGAGGTTCACTAATTCTACATATGTTCCTAAATTATTAACATCAACAGCATGGAAAAAGTTTCCGGGGATAATAGGTTCTAATCTAGAGTAATTCACCAATTCGATACAAGTATAACCAGTAAGTAAAAATGGAACGCTTTCATTGAAAATTAATTCTGACCCAGCATCTACTTGATAGTATACTAGAAAATCAAAAAAATAAACTCCAGTACGGAGATGTAAATCTTCTCGAAATATGGTAAAATCTAAAGTAGACGAAAGTGAAGCATTAATAACATTTTCTGAAATCGAAAATCCTTCTTGAGGGATAAGATTAAATTCTACACTTTTCATCTTATCCAATGAAGGTCCATCTACGATTAAACCCAAGTTAACATTGGCAATGCCAGTTCTACCATCCATTTCCATTAAGGTTTCGTCTAAATTTAATTTTAAATTACTCTTTATGGGCAAATTCATTAACTCATCAAATTGAGGAAAGTAATTAGCAGCATCACTAGCAATCGCATAGGCATCTTTATATCTATATTCTTCAAGTGCGCTGGTATATTGCTGCATTGCTCCATCATAGGTAATGAATAATGCAGTTTCTTGATAGAACTCTAAAATACTATTTTCTAGAACAGGCACGCCTAAATCAAATGTAAGAGCACTGCTACCTTCATAACGGGGTCCAGTTTCACGATAATTATACGGCCAGAAAACAATGAACTTCACTTTTTCCCAATCTAAGTGAAAATTCAATTTCATCCGTAGGTTTGGAGTTGCTCCACCAATAGTAGTAGATAGCCAATTCCTATAAGCACCTCCTTGTCCGTAACCCCCTTTTGCCAGGTGAAAAGGGGACCTATGGCCACCCGTCTCCCACCTTCCTTTCCAATCACTCCAATCACCTCTCCACGAGGGAGATTTGGAATATGTTTGCATCTGAGCCTTCATCCATAACGTGTTTTGACCCGTATTTTTAATCTCTAAGTATAGGTCAATACGATCTCCACTTTCAAATCCCCCATGTCTTTTAATATTATCTCGCATATCATCGATACATATCTTAGTAGAATCTTGGACTTCGAGATTTGGGCGATTGAACATTAACTGGCCTAATAAATCATGTAGGAAGATCCACGCCCCTATAGCAGCGACAGCACCACCAATAGCAGCTAATCCGATTGTACCCGCGAAGCTAGCAAGCAGAGCTCCGACTAACACTCCTGTACCTATAGCAAAATCGTAGACACTAGTCCATTCATCCCAAGCGCCTGTTTCAAACATGAGAACAAAATCTATTACCCATATTATAATTGCTAACGCTGCAGCAACCTTTCCAATCCATTTTAAAGAGCTTGTTATAGCACCTCTAGAGGTTGCAAATGCATTTTTCACTATAACAAATCCTTGGACAGTAATTAAGCCCGCTAAAGCAGTCCCTACTATGCCCACTGCTATTCTTAACCCGAATTCCGTTGCATTATAATTATCTCTGTTCTTAATTAATTGTACTATCGCTGCAATTTCAAAACCCAATAAAATAAATCCTAATGCAACTGTAACACACCCTCCTACTTTAATTTTCTTACAATTTGCATTGGACCATTCAAAAACCTCACTTAATGCTTTGTTAAAAGTAAATTTTTCTCCGAAATTTCTTGCTCTTTTGGCTGCTAATTTAGCATTCTTAAAAAAACCTGCTCGCATTTCGAATATGTTCTGAAATCCGTCTTCTATCGCGTATAAAGTTTCTACCAATATTACTAACAAGGGCATGGCATTATAATTACTGTTATAGAAATTTTCTAAGAATAAAAATTCTTGAGTTACATTCGAAGTAAATTGAAAGTAATCCACATATCCACTTAAATTCGAGTACGAGTACTGCTTCAAATCATTTATTTTATTCAGTAATTCATCAATCTTTTCTAGATCAGTTCTCTCCTGATCCTGAGGTATTTGCTCTGAAATCGCATATTCGTAAAGTGAATTTAAATTCTCTTCAAGCGAATCAATTTGATTCCAAAACTCATTCATGAAAGAAGATAATTGTTCTACTTCCGTTTGGGTTAGATCTGAATTCTCATGAGGAACATCATAGAATTCTTTGTAGATATCAACATTCTTTTGAAAATGAACTATAGGGATTCCCGGTATTTGAGCCGCACGCTCAATATAGGTTTGATGCTGTATGGTTATTTTCTCACTCAATTCTTCATTAATTGAATAAGGCAAATCCTCTAAAAGAATGTCAGATCCCTGAGCTTGTGAAATGGTCACCACTTTTGAATTAGCAGCAACATCTATAGCAATTGGGAAGCCTGAAATGCTCGCTATTGTATTATCTTCTGTATCCTTAGTAAGAATATAGTGTATTTTGCTATCACCTTGATTTTCAGGGGCGTTAAGAGCATAACTTTGATTTTCATTAAAATTGGATATTGAATAAGAGCTGAAATAAGCTTCAAAATCTCCTTGATGAGCTGTGGTGAAATCAGGATTTGGTATCGACTTCAAACGAATCTTGTTCAGAACATCATAATTATGGTATGAACCTGCTATATAAAGGACTTCTGTTTCATTAATTTTGAGTGGATTGTTTTCTCTATCGCTAAATAATTGGTCGTCTAAATCGAGATGACTAACTGATCCCTTTCCAACAATGTCGTCAAGAACACCGAAATCTTCAGGTTCACCTAATTCCGGGTTCTGAGTTAGTGCCCATAAGACTTGGTTTTCTATTAAACCATCGGGATTGCCTAAAATGTAGTTTATATTTGAGACTTCTCGTGATACCATTGACTGAATAGTAATATCTTCTTCGAAATCATAGAAATGTAAGAGTGATTGTTCTTGCGTCGTAGCATCATAACTAGTTACCAGCCAAGTAAAATCAAATCGTAAATCTAGAAACCCATCATCCTTCGCACCATGACCTTTTGGAAATTGAAAGCTATATCCTAAAGATTCCTCTGATGTATCTGGAAATATAAAATGCACTTCGCTGTCAGGATCAATATCTTTTGGGAGGGGATCACCTATTTTGGCAGATTGACCAAATTCGCTTGAACCAAAAAGAAATTTGAACCTGTAACTACCCCAATCCCCAATCCCCCAACGTCTGCCAAGTTTCTCTCTAGTTAAGGAATTCTCAGTATCTCCATCCTGATACCTATTCCCGAACATCCGAATGACTGGAAATATAAACACATCTAAACTATCTCTCCATTTTCTTGGAGTCCCCATCGTAGAATAATCAATCTCAGGTTTCTTAACTTGCAGAGTGATAATCGTATCTTTACTTGGATCTGTTGGAACAACAATTTGATTTATTTTTAGTGGATCCAATGTTAGCTTGGCCAATGGTGATTCATCAAAAGTGTCTGGAATTCCGTCCCCATCCGTATCTATATTGGACGAATCTAAATTATTGGAAAATTCCTCCAAATCCTTAATTCCATCACCGTCTGTATCCGCAAATTCCGAAATCTTTAAAATTTTAATTTTTTCATTATTAACCAAGAAATCAATTTTAGATGTATTCTCTGCATTATATCTATAATTGATTTGATGCCATCCAGGTTCAATTTCTCCATATATCTCGCTATCTGGTGAAGAAAGAGCATCAGAAAAGAATATTCTATCCTGAAACACTGTAGTATTCCAATCAACAGTCATGTTCTTGAATATACCGTTATTTACCGTTATTGAAAGCACGTTATTTACTTGATTTTCAGGAAGGTAGAAAGAGAAAACTCCCGTCGAATAACCATCTACTTCAAGCTTTGATGATAACAGGTTTTCATCAGATTTTTCATAAAAGCCCCAGATGTCGGGAATTAAAGGATCTAATTCAAAATCATATAATTCATCTTTTTGTATCTCATCCACATCACTTATCAGATCTTCATCCCAATCTGAATTTAGAATAATCTATATTCTAAAGATCCATTTCCTCCCAAAATTAAGGTATGTTCACCGGGATCGAGAAATGCATCATAGCGGATATATGTTCCATGCTCGAAAAACAAGCTATAAAAGAGGGGATCAATGTTAGCATAACCATAACTTTCATAATCGCTCTTGAGTACTGTACTCTCGCCTATATTGTTAATTAATTCTACAGAAAAAGAATTATAAGAAAAATTAATTCGTGATAAAATCGAAATTGGCCCACCAGCTTGAAAGCTAATTGAGGTTTCTTGCCCTAAAATAAGCTCTACTTCATCTTCTGCTAAAAAGAAAGGCTCGATTGCTATTGATTTGAAATAGGGTAAGTCTACTGGGTCAAATTGTAACCTATAACTCTTGAAAGGAATATTCGAAAAGTTGATTGGAATTATGTTTAATCCATAGCTTACTTCATAAACATCATCATCAATCATGAAGGAAGTAAAATCAATTCCGACAATATCTACTATTATGTAACATGCTCCTTTGGGGCGAGACTCATACTCTGTTTCTGTAACCTCATTTAAATATAAATATTCTTCAAGCTCTTCTACTACCACTATGCTTTCCTTGGGTTTTAAATCAGCAATAGATTTGGAAAGAAAAGGTGTGATACCTGAAAATAACATTATGGAAATTATTGTTAATGCAGTAACTTTTAATTTTGTTTTGTTATCTATCAATAAACCAACCCCAACAATATTCTATACTTTGAGTGAAAGAAGAATAAACTATATTTGAAATATAATAATAACGATTTACATAAATGTGAGATAGATTCATTTATAAAAGTTTCTTTTTTAGTCTCTTTTTGAAACTAATATCTATAAAAAGTTTCAAAATGATACTCTGATTTATCATCTCTGAATGGATAGAGATACCATCTTATTATGAAAACAGAATATTATAAGAACTTTTTGTCTAAAAAAAATTAAAAAACGGAGGAATTATGTTTTCTTCTCAATGAATGGTGTAATATCTGGACTGTACATTTCTTTATTTCAGATGAAACCAGATAAAATTTTTATAGTTTTGAAATATTAAGATTTTAGTTTATTTTATTATTAGAAAAAAATGTCTATAAATTAACATGACAGAAAATAAATCCCCTTTAAAGGAAAAATTGAAATGCCCTATCTGTGATTATGAGTTTATACCTGAGTCTTTCCATATAGAAAAATCGCATTTTGATACAGTAGATTCTGAGGGTGAGCTCATGAGTTTTCAAGATGCGAAACATCAATTAATTGTTAAACCCTTTACTTCTGTACGAGGTTCTTGGGTAACTTATTGTCCTTTGTGTAGATATATCATCAGATTTGCTACAGAAATTGGGAAAAAAGAGATAACACAAGAATACGCCCGGATATGGAAAAAAAAGACTTTTAAGGAATTTGGAAAGCCATATAAATATATTTATGACGTTCGAGGAAAGCCATACATGGACCACTCAGATTATTTCATAGAGAAAGTTGACACAATTAAAAAGCAGATAAAGAAATCTTTAGATGAGGTAAATTTTGATCATTGGGGTATTCCTTATAAGGAATGGAAGAAGGATAAGGAGGTCGATACATTCAAGTTTATCATACGATTTTATACGAACATAAAGGATTATACAAATTCACAAGTCGAGGATTCAAGCAATAAAGATATGCCACAAAAAATTGAAGAATTGAGTTTACCTACAATGTTAGAAGATTTACTTAGAGATATTCTCGAATTACAAAATAAAGTCTCTCACCATGTTTATGAATTAGAGGAAGCTGAAGAGGATTTAGTTGAGAGGGCTTTTATTCAATTCATTTATTACTTAGTAATGAAGCAGCTGAAACCTTTAAACCTAGATAATATTAAGATCGAACCGGAATATGATTTTATGGACATCAATGAGGTATATCATGAAGTCAGGGAATTCTTGCGTTTATATTTATCTAGCACACTGTACATAAAAGATTTTGATGAGAGTTTCTTTAATCCATTACTAGAAAAGCTGGAATTTCCTCCTAATTAGCGATAAACCTTGCTTTTTTTTTAAGGATCTTTTAAGTGTAGTAACTCTTTAGATTGTTTATAGACATTAGATCTTATAATAACTATAAAACGAAAAAGTATAATTTGATAAAATGTTTCATAAAATTCCAGAAGTAATCAAAAGAAGAATGGAATATTTAGAAGACAGAGATAGAAGGGATAGAATCGATAACACCTCTCGAATGGAACGACTCCGACAAATACCTCCTGAAACAGGAAAATTTCTCTCAATTTTAGCTGCATCTGCTCCAAAAGGGCAATTTATTGAAATTGGTACGAGTGCTGGATATTCTACACTTTGGATTGCTCTCGCTTGTCAACTCAATGGAAATAAACTAACCACATTTGAATTATTAAAAGAAAAAGCAGATTTGGCGAGAGAGACATTTCGTTTGACTGATTTTGAGCACATAATTGAGTTAATCGAGGGTGATGCTCTTGAACATTTAAGGAATTATAAAAAAATTGCGTTTTGTTTTTTAGATGCTGAGAAGGAGATATATGAAGAATGTTATAATGTTGTGATTCCAAATATAGTTAAAGGGGGAATCCTGGTAGCTGATAATGCTATTAATCATTATGAAACATTAAAGCCAATGTTAGAAAAAGCATTAGTTGATGAGCGTGTTGATGCTTTAATCGTCCCTATTGGAAAAGGAGAACTAGTGTGTAGGAAAATTTAAATGATAAATAGGTTTCGTTTTTGCATTCGTTCTATTCTTTACATAATTGCGAACTCCATAAAATTCAACGAAATTTAATTTGGAACGAATTTTTCTTAATATCTCTGAATTGAAGCGAATAATGATAATTAAAAATCTTATTTTGATGCAGTTAACAATTGCTTTAAACAAATAAAGTAATTACTTTGGTTGAAGTGATGTCTCATGAATATAACGCTTTTTTAAAAACCCTTTAATAATTTTGTAATTTATTTCCAAAAAAAATTCTAATAATAAGATTTGCATAAAATAAGATATAAATAGCTGTACTATTATAAATTAAAAGATAGAGTTATCGAAAGAATTCTAACTCTATAGAAGTTACTACATAATTTAAATTATAAGGAAATAGTAAAGTTGGTCACTTTTGTCTTCAAAATTGTATTAGTTGGTGATTATGGAGTTGGAAAGTCAACTTCAATTCATAGGTTTGTAGAAGATAAATTCAGAGCAAATTATGTGCCTACTCTTGGAGTTCAAATAACTAAAAAATCTTTTGAGATTGATGAAAACAGTATCGAGTTGATGATATGGGACGTTGCTGGACAGGATAGATATCTAATGGTTCGACAAAGATTTTATGAGGGTGCTCAAGGGATTCTTATGTTATATGATATTACGAGAAAATCTTCGCTAGACAATATTAATAGATGGTATAAGGAAGTCATTAAGCATACAGGCCCAATTCCAGTAATTTTAATAGGCAATAAAATTGACTTAGAAGATAAAAGAGAAGTATATGAAGATGATGTAAATGGAATCTTACACAAAAATAATATCGATGTTAAATTGAAAATTGAAACTTCCGCAAAAGAGGGATTAAAAACTGAAAAAGCGTTTTTATTTTTAGTCAATTATTTAATTGAAAAATAAAAACAGACACAAAATCTTCTTTAGACTAAATCCTTGTAGTATAATTAAAAAAAACCTCAATATCATCTGTTATAAAGAAAGATTTAACTAGAAACAACAAAAATGAAAAAACCATATTTTTTGTATATTATCGATTCTTCAGGAATATGTTTATTTTCATATAATTTTAAAAAAGATATTGAAATGTTTCAGAGCGAACTTTTTAGTGGTTTTATTACTGCTATATCTCTATTTTCTTCAGAACTAAATGAAAAGCTTGGTTATACTGAACAACATGGGCGTCTACCAGCAATTCCTCTAAGTATAATTTTTGAAATTATGATTTCATATATAAATCCCTTGGTTGGGGTTCTTGTTGTTGAAAAAAAAGATATTGATCAAGATATGAAAGATTTTCTTAACGCCTTTTTAAGTTCATTTATAAAAAAATATGAAGATAACTTAAAGAGGTGGGATGGCGAACTTACCATATTTGGATCTTTTAAGGATGAAATCGAAAAGATTTTTAAAAAAATGGAATTATATTCATTCCAAATCCCAAAAATGAAAGAAATCTCTTTAAATGAAGATTTCTTGAAAGAAAATTATATAACTCTTATCAAAGAAATTGATGGGAAAAAAAGCATTAAGGAAATCTCAGAAAAAATGGGTAAAACCATAGATGAAACCAAAACTATGATTTCCAACCTACTATGGAGTGAATTAATAACATTAAGTGAAAAGATCTATGAAGATGATGTTTTTGAACCAAAAAGAGATCTATTCTATTTATTAAGGACTAAAGAATTAGATCCTGAACAAAAATTATCAAATTTATCGGAACAAGTATTATTGGAATATGAATTATTAAGAGCTATAGATGGATTTAAAACTGTTTTCAATATCAAAACTGAATTCCCAAATTTAACGCTTTATGAAACAAAACATATTATCTCCTATTATTTCTCAAAAGGGTCTTACTTCGAAAAGGTAGAACTATATCCACAAATCATTAAGATTAGTGAGGATTTTTTTGAGAAAATGACGACTCAAGATCTTGCATTGTCATTTTCCTTAGAAAATATGTGTGATGGTGAGTCATCACTGGTAGAATTATCAATAAAAACGGGTTTTCCTTTAAAAGATATTAAAAGAATACTTGATCTCCTTGGAAAACAAGTGTTTTATAAGAAAAAATATGTAAAATAGTAAAATTTGAAGATTCATACTGTTTTTATTACAAAAGTAAATGAAAAGTACGAATTAATGATTATATTTAATCCATTGAAAAATACTGCTTAAAAGACTTCCTAAATTCAAAAAGAAAGGTACTCTTATTTTCACCAAAAATAATTGAGCCATATTGACTGAGAAATCCTGATTCTAATGATTTATCTCGATCATCGTATAGGTAATTATGCAGTGCTTCTTTGAAGTCGTTAGTTTTTTCATTATCAATTTCTCCCCATATTAATTGACCATATTCAGAGGCTTTTTTCGAGTATTCTATCATAATATATCTATTAGACTATTTGATTTAATTCTTATATTTTTTTGTTATATTTTATAAAAAGTCCTTAAATTTGATTAGTCTATAATAGTTTATGCTTATTCACTGGTTCTTTTATTTAAAACTAATCCTAAATATGTGAACCTTTTAATCAATGCAAAAGATTATCACCCCATATCTCTTTAATAATTTCATGTAGGCAAGGGAGGTACGATATTGTCATCTCATTCTTCCACGATTGGACAATCCCACCATTGCGGTGGTATTTTGGAACAAATTCCAAATTTGTTTATTTTTATTTAATTGAAAGAAGCAAGTCCGTCAATTTTCTTTTTTTTGTAGAATTTTGGTCTATATGATTTTATAGGATTGAGTCAATTATTTTTTCATTGAATTTGTATTATTCTGTGGAGTCCTACTTATTATGTTTAATCATTTAAAAAATGATCTTACGACTAATTCTAATTCTCCAGATTCCAGATTATTTGTGTTCAAAGATAAGTTATACTTAAATCTATTAAAAAGTAATCTTTATAAAGTCTCTAACAGAAGTATAAAGAACACCATTTTTTGGAAATTAATAAAACTTGAAATTCTGAAAGCTCCTAAAGGAACAATTACATATATTTTATAACTTTTCAACGAGTTGATAGAAGAATTATATAAATATATATATCAAATATCCCAATTAGATTTTCTTATACAATTAATTACCTTTAATATGAAACATCAGATTTTAACTAAAGGAATTGGGTTAGAGCATCCAACTGTAAAGAGAGTTATAGAGATCGCTGAAGAGATTTTAAATGAAAATAAAGTATTGAATGTAGAAACTTTATACAATGTTGCTAAAAAAAGGTTAAAAATACCTAAAAAGGGGCTTCTATTTATAATACAATATTTAATGAATAAAAAAATATTGATTGAGGGTTCAAAATTCTCAAGGGAAACAGTTCTTTCAAATTACATCAGAAATAGGATTTATAGATATATAATAATGAACCCTGGAGTACACTTTTCAATTTTAAGAAAAAAAGGTTTATCAGAAGAAGCGAGGAGTTCTGGACAATTAGTCTGGCATTTGGAGATGCTTCTAAAATTTAATTATATTAAAAAGATAAAAATTGGACATTACACCGTTCTTCTTCCATATGAATGTGATGAGGATGATGGGAGAATCCTTTTTATCTTAAGAGATCGAATAAATAGAAAAATAATACATTTACTTATTGAGAATAAAACTTTCATCAAGTCAGATATTTATAAAAAAATTGAAGAAAAGAGAGAGAATGTATATTATCGCATCAAAAATTTATTAGAACATGATTTAATTACTTATTGCGAACCTTCAGATAAAGTGTTATGCATTAACAAGAATGTAAAAGAGGTTATTGAGGAAATTTTGAAAATTTTAAAAATTTCTATTGAAAAAAATAAATCTAACAGGGAGGCTGTAGTTTAAAAATGGTTTTAAATTGGAATATTGATGTAATAACAAGTTTTATTTCTTCAATTTCGATCTTAATTACTGCGATAATTAGTTACACATCCCCTAAGACTAAAAAAATCAGATCCTTATTCTACATTCGATTAGTCTTCTTATTTTTTAGCCTATTTATGTTTTTTGATGGACTAGCAGTTCTATTGTCAAATGAAATGTTTTCTCGAATTAGTGGTATGATTCTTCTCCCCATTAATATATTTGTAATTATAGGTGTGAATCTTACTTTAAAGGAAAATTATTACTCAATCGGGCTTATATTAGTTTGTAGTTTAGGAATTTTGTTGATTTATTTTGGACTCCAACCAGGTGCCGTTGGGATTTCAACAGAGATGGGATATCCTAGAATTGATTGGAGAGGTTCATTTAATGTAATGGGGATGTTATTTCAAGGTATACTTGTAATTTATTTGTTATACTGGGGAGCAAAAACTTTTTTTAACGCCCCTTTTTTAATACGCAAAGATGCTTCTCTATTCTTTTTTGGTATGAGCATTGCATCGGTAATAAGTATGGTGTTCTACCTGTTGTATATTATTGAACCAGTTTACATGTTGTTTTCTAATTTATCATTAATAATAGGCCTTTTAATATTTACAATTGCTGTAATAAGAGAACCTAAGTTACTATACATATTTCCCTTTACAATCCATAGAATTGTAGTAAAAAATAGAGAAGGTCATCCCTTGTTTGATCATGATTGGTCTGAATCAAATATAAAGGACACTATCTTCACAGGATTCTTAAATGCAGTGCAACTCATGAGTGAAGAGGTAATGGATATTGGTGGATTATTAGATATTAATTTAGAGGAAGGAATATTGATATTAAAGGAATCTGAAAGAATTACAGTTGGATTAGTAGCATCAAAAGCTTCAAGATTATTAAGAGATTCAGTAGTAAGTTTTACAACTGATTTTGAAGAAAAATTTGACCGGGAGTTAAAAAACTCAATTGATGACATTTCATCATATGATTCGGCTTATGAACTTATAGAAAAACACTTTTCAAACTTTCCATATAAGATTATTAAAAGCAAAAAACAACTCCTCCTTCTAACAGGAAAATATGTAAAAATTCCGTTGGAACTAGAAAACAAACTTCGAAAAATATTTCCAGATGAAGAAGAATATGAAGATATTAAAACTGAGTTGATAAAATCACCACTCTCGTTTTTTTCTGAATTCTCCACGCTTTATAAGGAGTTTAAAGATGAAATTGAAAAAATCTCAAATGAAGAAATGAAATATCTAGATGAAAATTATGAAATAAAGAAAGAATAGTATTACATATATAGGTTAAAGCGTTAAATTTTGTTATTCTTTTTTTTTGAAAACCTCTTAGGTATTCTTATGATATTTTGTAAAATTTTAGTCCTAGTGATTTTATATTGATTAAACAGATATTGATTTTTGTAATTAATTGTTTTAGGCGATTTGGGGGAGTTGGGCGTAATCCTCCCGTTTAATTAATTTTATAGAAATTCAAACTCATCTATTTTTTAATTTTTTAATTGTAGAATTTCGGTCCTTATGACTTTTTATTAGAAACAACCAATTTAGTAAATATCTATTAGTCAAAATTTTGACGAGATTCATATGAAAAAAAATTTAATAAAAAAAATGAGGAAAAATTCTAAATCGATGCTTAAATCAAAAAAAACAAATTCATTATTGGTTATTCTAGTTATTTCAATGGTTATGATTCCAATAATGAGTATACAGAGGGATAATGAATTTTCCATCAACGAAAAGGTTTCTAATGAAATTATTAATACACAGACTCCGCATGAATCTTCTGTTTACTACCAACAAACGACTGGAAAAGCCCATGGTATTTATGTGAGTGGAGATTATGCTTATATAGCTAACTCTGGTTCAGGTTTAGCAGTTATCGATATTTCCGACCCGACAGACCCGGGAATGCCCTTCTATACACCCTATTTAGCGGGTCCAGTCATGGACGTTTACGTGAGCGGAGATTATGCCTACGTGGGGCGTCAATTTTATGGTCTTGGCGTCATCGATATTTCTGATCCAACAGTCCCGGTGTGGAGTGGCACCGAAAGTACGAACGGATTTTCATTTGGCGTTTACGTGAGTGGAGATTATGCATACTTGGCAAATAGTGACGAAGGATTGGCAGTTATCGACATTTCAGACCCGACCAATCCGGGGACTCCCGTCTACGAAAACACTACTGGAATAGCCCGCAACGTTTATGTGAGTGGAGATTATGCCTACGTGGCAGATGATTATTCTGGCTTGGCGGTGATTGATATTTCTGACCCAACAAATCCTGGAACACCAGTCTACGAAGACACGACAGGGGATGCAATTGCCGTTTACGTGAGCGGCGATTACGCTTACGTTGCGGATGGTTATTCGGGTTTGGCAGTTATAGATATTTCCGATCCGACAAACCCGGGAACACCCGTCTACGAAGACACAACTGGAAAAGCAATTGACGTCTACGTGAGAGGAGATTACGTCTATGTGGGGAGCTTATGGTTCTGGCTTGGCGGTCATCGATATTTCCGACCCGACTAACCCCGGTCCGCCCATCTATGAATACACTAGTGGAGGTGCATATAATGTATATGTTAGCGGAGCTTATGCCTACGTGACAGACTACAACGAAGGTTTGGCAGTTGTTGCTATTTCCGAGCCCATATACGAGGGAACACCTGTATATAAAGACACAACCGGTTGGGCACTTGGCGTTCACGTGAGCGGAAATTATGCCTACGTGGCAGATTTTGAAGGCTTGGCAGTCATTGATATATCCGATCCTACCAACCCAGGAACTCCTGTCTACGAAAATACGACCGGATCTGCATTAGATGTTTACGTGAGTGGGGATTATGCCTACGTGGCAGACTTTAATGAAGGCTTGGCGGTCATCAATATTTCCGACCCGACCAATCCTGGAACACCCGTCTACGAAAACACGACTGGAAAAGCCCGCGGCGTTTATGTGAGTGGAAATTATGCCTACGTGGCGGATGACATTTCAGGCTTGGCAATCATTGATATTTCTGACCCGACCAACCCAGGAACTCCTGTCTACGAAAATACGAACGGATTTGCATTTGACGTTTACGTAAGTGGAAATTATGCCTACGTGGCAAATGGTAACGAAGGCTTGGTAGTTATCAATATCTCTGACCCAACCAGCCCAGGAACTCCTGTCTACGAAAATACGACCGGATCTGCATATGATGTTTACGTGAGCGGAGATTATGCCTACGTGGCAGATGATTATTAAGGATTGGGTGTTATAAATATCTCTGAACAAAACAGACCTGGAACTCCGGTCTACGAAAAA
>JAHLWT010000274.1 GCA_019057775.1 Promethearchaeota archaeon | reverse complement strand
TATATTTATTTTTAACAATTTTTTTTTGGCATGTTGGGCAATTTCTATTTTAAATAATTCGATATTTTATAATTTTTAAGCTTTTTTCCATTTTTTTTTTTTTTTTTTTTTTGGGTTCTTTTTTCCCGAAACTTCCACTCCAACTCCAGAGATCATCAAAAGTCTCGTCAATTTTTTCCAAAGCTTTAATGACATTATTTAAAGCATATTTATCATAAAGTTTAAACATACCTGCATGTTGAAGATTTTTCCACCATGACAATCTAACATATTTCTCATCTTTCAAATAAGCACTATGACATAATAATACTGCTAATAGCCGATTTGTTGTTTTGTTAATTACAATTCCTTTTTCACATATTTCATATTGTTTGTTTAAACTTACATTCTTATGAAAGTAATCTCCATCTTGAAATTCGCCTTCATCAATATCTGTTTTTTCTTTGGTTTCTTCTTTACTTTTTTGTTTCACAATTTTCTTACATTGGGGACATTGGAAAATACCCTCTACTAAAGGTTCCATTTCAATATTACATGCAGGACATCTCATTTTGATTTTATACCTAAACAAACATTAATTATTAATCCTAAAATCCACTCACTATTATTTAAGTTATTAAAATATTTCAGTTAAAAAGAGTAATTGAAATAATTAATCATTCCTAAAAAATTTTATGAATTTTATTATTAAAGATCAATCTAAATTAAAGGAGTTTGGATGACATATTTTTTTTATTTGTTTCAACCATTGCTTGAAATTTTAAAATCCTACAAATAATCAAAAGTCGTTCCCGCTCTGGATTTAAATTTCTATTTATTAATTTAGATTAGAAATTATATATAAATGATTTTATAAAAATCAAGTCAATAGAAGGCCAAAAAGTAAATTAACTTATGAAGTATGAAAAATATCTACGAGCTCAAAATTCGCCCAGTTCCTTCTTTTCTTTTTAAAATAAGTTCGGGATATAAATATTCAAAATTTTTACTAAACAATTTATGGTTTATCCACGTTCTCCTTTTTGCATTCCATATTAAATTTTGTAAGGGATTATAATTTTTAAGAAAACTACTATTTCCATAAACCGATCTAAGGAGAGAGTCGCCTTTAACCATATCTGTTAATATCAAATACTTCTCAACTTTTAAATATTGGAATATATATTCAAAGATTCTTAAAAATTCGGAAAGTTCGCAATCTGGAAGATATAATTTAATCATTAAACCACTGGAGATCTTTTTCTTCTTAATAAACCCATGAATATTATATTCTCCTTCAATTTCGTAGACAAAAGCTAAATTGAAAAAGTGAAAGATACTTTTAAGTATTTCAATTGTTCCTTTTTCTGGATTTAGCAAAAAAACATATATTATTTCTTTAAAACCTAAATTTTTTAGTTTAATATATGGAAAGACTATTTTTTCCTTAATTAAGGGCTGAATCTCAGTGAAGATTGATTTGTTATTAACATTAATTTTTTTCTTAATATCAATAGAATGCCAATTGTATAAATGTAATAAAGTTTTAAAATAGAAAGAATCAGGTGTATGATAATCTGAAATTGAAAAATCACCAATATTAAAATCTTTCACTTCTGAGGTCTGAACTTTATGATTTGGATTGAAAAGAATATTTTGTATATATGTGCTAAAATTATTAGAATCTAAAAACCACCCATTTGAGCTCAAATTATTGTTGAAATGGAAGATTTGGGAAATAGATTTAACAGAAAATAGGCAATATTCCCTGATTTTATTCTTACTTCTCAACCAGTTAAGATATGAAGTGTTAGGATCATTATAAGGAAATATGTACTTTATAAATAATGAATTAGAATTATCAATAGATACTAAATGCTTAATTTTTTGGAAAGTGTTTGTAAATAGCAGCTTGAAATCTATATCTTCTAAATCAAAAGGAGTTATATATAAAAAATATTGTCCTAATCCAAAATTTTGTAAAGCAGGAAAAAATTTTATTGATTTTACATATTGTTTAAAGAACTTTTCTCTTTTTACAATATCAAATTTTTGTTCACTCAAAAAATATTTTTCAAGATTTTGGTGAAAATTTAATAATTCTTGAGTATCTTTTGTATTAAAACTGATACCCTCGGAATAAATTCGTTGGTTTATTTTCTTAATAAGACTTGTCATATTTTTTTTTTTCGACCAAAATTTAACTGTACTAACAGACTTTTCCTCAAATGGTTTTAATTCTTCTCCCAAAATTCCTCTAATGTAAAGAAAATATTGATTAAAAAGATCTTTTGAGCAGAAAAACTCTTTCTTATTGAAATCATAAAAATCCTTTCTAGAAAAAGTCTGTAAAAAACCATCCCAAGCATACCGTTTAAAAGAAATTATGTTTTCTTTAAAAATATTGTATAGTATTGAAATTAATGTTATTTTTTCGTTACTATTCAAATATGGAATAAAGAGTTGTAAAAAGATAAGTTCTTGATTATTGAATAAATCTATTGTTTCATAGAAATAACTTTTAGGAAAATAATTTTTTATTATGCTTAAAGTTGCTCTTACTTCAGAGGAATTTTTTAGGAGCATTTGAGGAAAATAACTTGAGACGGGGTTTGTCCAAACAGTGTCAATTAAATAAGGTTTAATTAGTTTAGGTTCATTATTTATAAATTTATCTATCCTAGGATTAATTGTTTTGCGTGTTATATCACTAGATTTATTATTTTTCTTTAAATATCGTAATCGTGCTCTTTTTATGTTGGTAATTTTTTTTAATAAGTTTAGATCATTAATTATTTCTTTAACTGATGTTATATTAAAAATTTTTAAATTAGAGCATAATTTTAGAAATTGGTAAAAAACTCGGAGTTTTTCAGCTTCTTTTTCGTATTTTTCACTTGAATTTAAATAATTCAGGAAGAGAATTTTAAAAGCATAAGAATTTGAATTTATGTTTTCAAATATCTTACTTTCTTCAATTAATTGTAGTATGTTCTCTTTCTCAATAAATTCTTTAAATTGTTCAAAATTATTAATTTTGCTAGAATCTTTGGATTCCTTTTCAATAATTTGTAAATAAAATACCCATTTTTCTAACTCATCTTTGATATAGAAAAATCCATAGTTTTGATTTCTTTCTAAAAATCTTAGGAAATCCTTTTGGAGTTCAGGAGAATCAATAAAAATTTTTAAGCTATTTTCCAATTCTTTTATTAAGCTATTTTGACTTATTAAAAAGTTAGAAAAATCGGATTTTATTACAGTTGAAATTTCTTTTGTTCTTGAAAAGTGTAATCCAAGATAGGAAAAGAATCTAATTCTATCTAAAATTAAAAAATCAAGGACCGAAAGATTTGCTCTACAAAATTCTTTATTATAATTTAGTGCAAATTCGAGTTCAAAATCTTTTGAGTAGTTTTTATTATTAGGATTAATTATTTGCCCATTTTTAAAAAATTCTCTAAAATAATTTAAATTTAGTGAAAAGACATACTTCTTTGCTAAAGAACAATATTTGTTAATAACATATCCAAATTCTTCCATCTTTTCGAGCAGGTAAATCAAATCTTTTAAATAGACCTTTGGAATAACAAAAAATGCTGATAATTCTACTGCAAAGTTAGTTATCGAAAGTTTTGGCATAATTAGGAATGGCAATTGGTTAATTATTTTGTCGATTTTAGCTTTTTCTAATAGTGGATTGAATTTAAGATAGCAGAACACCATAGCTATGTCCATTGCTTTCCAATCATAATAATATGTTGGGGTTATGTAACTATATTTGTTTATCCATCGAAGGTTTTTTCTAAATCTCCGTAAACTTAAATCGGTTTGGATTATCCCCTGTTTTTTAAAAGTATTAAAATAATTACAGAAGCCCTCCAAAGTATCACAATTTTTTATTCTATAGAAAATTTTGGTTAAAATCCTTAAAGTCTCTGTAATTTCATTACTCTGTAAATCATTTGAAGATTTGAACATAAACTCATCATATATTTTATCAAGGAGAAATTGTAGATTATCATCGAAATTTAGATTAGGATTTCGTCTGATGTATTCAAAAAAGAATTGTTTTGGACTTTCCGAAGATTTTTTGTCTTGTAATTCAAGAAATTTGTCAAATCGAAATTTATCTGATTGATTTGATAGAAAATTGTAATTTACATATTTTTCTCTTATAAACAACTTCCATTCTATAATAGCGTTGAATTCTTGTAAATCAATTTCAACAATTTGGTTAATAGCAAATTCAATGAGTTTGGTCTCTTTTAGATTATTCGGTATAAAAACAAGATAAGCGCTTTGAAGTAATAAAAAAGGGAAGTAATTTCTGTAATTCTTAAAAAGATTAATATGATAAGTATCCCCTTCTAAATATCTATTTACTCCGTAACTAGATAATCTTGTATCTGAATCTCTGTTCTCATTTATATCATCAACAACATATATTTTTACTTTTTTATTGACTACATCTAAATTTAAATAAGCTTTTAACTCATTCATTAGATAAATGAAAATTTGATGGATCTTAATAGGATCATCAATGCTAGATAATTTTCTCAACTTATCTAAATTAGGAGAGTTAACCAAATTTATCGATTTAATATATAATTTTTATCTTGAATCTAATATGTAGCATTCTGTCTTTTAAACTTTTTCATAGGAGCTTAAAACACCTTTATCCTGCGAGTTAACTGCAAACTGTTTAAAAATTTGAACACATTAAACCAAAAATATAGAAAAGATAAAAGAGTAGCTATTAAATTATTCGACTCCTGAAAAATAGAAAGTTAAATAAATTGACAGAGATGTAAGAGATTACTTTTTTTAATCATACCAAAAAAAAAGCTTTGGAGAATTAAGATAATATTATAATCTTCGAAATTTGCTATAAATTTATGATAATAGCTCTTTTGTTTTGATTGAAATACTTTTTTATGAGAAGTAAAAAAAAATATTTTTAAAAAACATGAAGATTTTTAAAGCTAAATCTAATTCCTTTAGTGGAAATCTACATAAGGACTTTATTATTATTTTTACCTGACTTTAGATTCATAAAAAATTCTTTCTGTTTAAATAGAATAATTTAGAAATAATAACACCAGTATAAACACTGGAAATTCATTTCATTTAATAACAAGGTTAGTAGTATGAAATTAATTAAATTATATAAGGTTCTTTTATTTGTTTTGGTTGGCTTCGCTTCCTTTTTACCTCTAGCTACCATTGTATTGGGATATCATGGTAGTGGTGGAGGACCATAATCCTATTATGAATGCCCATTAATCAAATAAAATATTTTTTCATTTTTTTATTGCTTTACATCTTATTCCTGTTTTATTTTAATAACAAGATTTTATGGCAAAAATCAGAGATCTGATCATTTCTGTAATCTTTTTCATCTCAACCATACAAGCAGGACATTTCAAATTTATTCATCATTCCCTAATAGTATTAATCTTTCATAATCCAAATTTAATAATTTTATTTCCTTCAAGGTGAAATTCGAAATTGCTTCATTGATATTAACCAAGTCTTCTCTAAAATCTAGTAATGATCCTTGAATTTTATCTACAATCTCATCTTCATTAAATGAAACTTTTTCTATAAATTCTAAATAGCTATATTTCTTATCTTTACCGGTATAAAATTTCTTAAGAGTTATTAATTTCATGTCAATTTGATCCGTTTGGAATCTTAATTTTAACAATGAATCTAATTTTGATTTCCATTCTTTAAAGAGCTCTCCACTTATATCAATCATATTAAATTTAAATTTATCAGATAGCTCCACTTTCTCATCTTTGAGATATTGAACAACATCTTTATTCTCTTCTAACGCAGTTTTAATTTTTTTAATTACGGATTTAGTATTTAGTGTCGGTTCGAATACATTAGTAAATTTCTCAATTTTTTCTTTAATTTCATGTAATCTCTGATGAAATCCTTCAATTGTTACTTCAATTTTAATTGATTGGTAAATATTGCCATATTGATCTAAAATATAATAAATATCATCTGATAATACATAATCATGCTCTCCAATTTCATAAATTAAGGAATGTACAAGATTACTAAACTCACATCTAACTCCCTTTAGTCTGGTAAGAGCTAAGTTGAAATTTCTTCTAGTGAGAGATTTAAACTTCTTAGTAATCATGAGATAAAGTGAATCATCAGGCATAGATATTATATCCTTCTCAATCGTCACAGTTTCTTCTCCTAACCTAAGTATAAAATCGTCTGCTTTTTGGTCAAACTCCCGTAAACTTCGAATATTTTTTATTAAACCTAAATCTATGTAGACATCATAAAACTCTTTATCCCAGAAATCTGTGATATTGCTTTTATACACGTCGTCTAATACTAGTACTTTTTCATAGGATTCAATTAGCGTTTTATCGTTTAAATCTTTAAATAAATCATTTCTAACAACGTACAAGAAAAGTACGATATATCTTGCATTAACATCGTCAAGAATTTTATTGATTAGGTTTTTATCATGTTCCAATGTTAAAGTTTTATGCTCCATACCTAAAATCCACTCCATATTATTATGATTGCGAAACCTTTTCAGTAAAAAAGAGTATTTAACATAATTAACCATCCCTAAAAAATTTTACCAAATTCCCTTTATTATTTTAACACAAAAGCAAAAATATTTTAGTTTTCCTTTTCTTATTCTAAATGTTAATAGACTATTAAATTAAATGAGTGGTATCTATGGGAAGGAGAAAACGTAAACAAGTATCACCGAAAAGAGTTAAGCGAGTACCGAAAATATTTACTTGCCCCGACTGTGGAGAGAAAAGCGTTAAGGTCACAGATATCAAAAAGAAAGGAGCTTTTGCCACAGTAAAATGTGGAAATTGTGGAATAACAAAGGAAGTATTAGTTAATTCTATATCTGAGCCCGTCGATGCTTTTGGAGATTTTATAGATATATATTATGCGGATCAAGAACTTCAGAGATTAGAAAAACGTATTAATAAATTAAAAGAAGAAAATGCATTGGGAGATATTGCTTTATCTTATTCAATCTTATCAGATCTTTGTAAAGTTAAAGCCGCTATATTATTAGACGAAGAAACCATAGATATGGATGAAATAAATAATTGGAAAATGAAATCTGAAGAATATAAAAGACTTGAAAAAGATACGATTCTAAGACTTGATACAGAAGAATTGGAACATGGAGTTCGCACTGATGAAGAGTCTTTATTCTCAGAACATGATTCCAAAATAAAGAAAGAGCGAAAAATAGAAGATATTTTTGACGATCCTGGATTTCTTGAATTTTAACAATAAAACGTTTAATAGATTAGGAATGATATTATTATTTTGATTTTTCTAATTTTCAATTACCCTAATCCTCTTTCATAATCATTGTTTTAATTATAAATTAAAGATTTTCTAAATAAATCAATAAATTGCATTGTTTAGAAATAACCTAAATTTATATAATTAATTTTAAAAAAAGAATTTTAACTTTGGTGTTTTTTGGGAGTAATACAACCCTTAAAATCAGAAAGGGGTTAATTAGTACGGCGCTTTGCGAATAGACTCTTAAGCTCGCCCATAATTGCACCTCTCAGAGATACTGGTTGTGCTGGACGAGCAGGTTTGGGACCTCCGGGGGGTGGCGGACTTCCAGGTGCCCCTCCAGGTGGTGGGGGTGGCGGACTTCCAGGTGCCCCTCCAGGCGCACGTGGGGCTGCTGGAGCACCAGCAGCAGCAGCTGGTCGTGATTTAAGTGCCGTGATATCACCATTCATAGCATTTAATTGATTTTGCAAATTAGAAACCTTCGAATTGACATCTTGTAAGCTAATATCTACCAGATCTGGAATCTTAAGGATAATCTGCATTATTTTTTCAACGATATCTCCAAAGGCGTTTAATTTTTCTTCCATTGGAGCTTTACGGGTCTGATCCAAAAAGGATGCGAATTCTTCAGCGATTTTTGAACACCTTTCTTTAAGAATTATACAATAATAATTGCTATGAATATTATATAATTTTTGTTTAATAAATTTAAGTTTGAACATTGATGGTTTTTTTTAAAAAAACATAGAAGAAGAAGATGTAATTTAATTAGCTTAATTCATCTATGGTATCTTTTAATTTTATCCATAATGCGTTTATTTCGTTTCTTACTTCATTAAATTGATGCACTTTTTTGAGTAATATATCTCGCGTTCTATCAAAGTCTCGCTGAACATCATTTAGCTGTTGGTCAAGAATATTTAATTTATCCCCATCGATTAATTTATTTTTGGCTTTTTCAACATTTAATGCTTTTTTTATTACAACAGATCTTCTATCAGCAACATCACTTAACGCAGAGATAAACTCTTCCTTTTTTTCAACTAGATATTCTTTTTTAACTGCAAGATCTTTGATTGCATTAAGATATTTATTATTAGCTTTAACATATGCGTCATTTTTTTGAATTATTTCATGAAATAATTTCACTTCTTCATCTTTTATATTGGATCTCCGTTCTCTGACAAGAGTTTGCATTTGTTTTAGTACATCTCTAAAAGTTCGATTTACCATTTCACGAATGATGTTAGTCTTCGAGACATTTTCCGCATATTTTTTTTGAGAACTTATTAAAGCACTTTGAGCTTTAGCTAATTTTTTAAATTGAGAGACTAACTCCTTCTCCATTTTAGCAAGTTCTAATTCATCTTCATGTGTTATAATTGGACTCATTTTATGTTATTCTCTCCTAATTTCTAAAATACTTTGATATAATCTGATATGACTTACTTATTTTGATTTATATAATATTTTTTCTATTTAAGTTTATATTGAAAAATATGCTGTTAAAATATTGTCACGGTAATTAGCTTTTATGATCTCTATTTGAATTTTTTTTCCTATCAAATTTTCCGCTTGAATAATTGGTTTATTCAACAATATTTTTATACCGAAGTCATCCCTTATTTTGCCAATGTATTCCCTTTTCCATCGTCCCTTAGAGACGACATTCAATTTAAGAGTATCATTTTTTTTTAGATTTAAGGATTCAGCACCTTTACGGGGATGAATACCAAAATCCATCGGTCCGAGCTTTAATTTTATATCATATTTTTTTTCCAAGGAAGATAATTGTTTATAAAAATATCCCCAGCTTTTTGGTCGAATTTTTTTTAATCTTCTCCCTGTTTTATAGATTAAGTATTTCTGAATTCCTAGTTGAAGTTTATTATTAGAATATCCTCTATCTCTTAAATTAAGAACAAATTTAATTATTTCTTCAATGTCCTGATCATTTTCTCCTGGAAACCAAACAGGTGCAATTAGAACATTTATTTTTGAGTTTAATAAAAGTATTATGTTATCCATTAAATTTTGAACATTATAGTTTTTACAATTACATAATGAGTTAGCTTTTTCTTCATTTAAAGTATTTAGACTGATATTTATTCTTGTCAACTTAACAGTTTCTAACTGTTTAACAACTTTTTTATTTAATAATAACCCGTTAGTTTGCATCGAAATAATTTCAATACCTTCTATTTCCCAAAGTTTAGCAATTAATTCTAATAACGACGGATAGAGTAACATCTCTCCATAAGGAGCTAAATGGATTTCAATTTTGTAATTTCCTTTAACTTTGATAAGGTCTTTCACTTTTTCAAGTAAATAATTACTATCAACCATGAAATTAGTTTCATAATCACCTGCACTCACAAAACAGTATTTACATTTTAAATTGCATAGGGTTAAAGGTTTTAGTTCAATAACATTGGTGCTTCTGTCAATTATGCCAATAAAATCAACACCATTTAAAGGAATTTCTGATTCTTTATTAACATAAATCAATTCAGTCATTTTCTTTTTTTCTCAGAATTTATAACGTAATATGCCAACTATTGAACCTAAATTTACCAGATGCTCTCCAGTTATATTTTCGGTGCTCATTATGTCGATTTCTCCTCCGGATTTTTCTACATTTGTTATAATTTCTTCAATTTTTAACTTATGTTCCTTTGAAGTTCCTCTAATTAGAGTATCTGCTAGTAATAAAGTTTTTACTGCCCCCTGGTTTGCTGCTTTAGAAACTTCATCAATGCCAATAACAATAAGATCAGCATCTTCAGCGAATTGAGTCATAACCATCTCAATTTTCTCAGTTTCTTGTAAAATTTTTACATTACCTTTTAATCGTGCTAATTTTTTAGATTTGAGAGTTTCCCTAATCGCGCTCTCAGTCCCTGAGCTTGCATGGTATGTCTCTATTTTGTTAATGTAATCAAGATTAGCTTTATCTTTTATGCTATTTAAAAATTGATCCTTTGCATTCCCTGGCCCACATAGTATAATTAAATTAACTTTCACATTTTTAAGGTTCTCTTCTAGTACATTTCTGATATCTTCATAAAATTCAGTTAAGGCTTTGTTGCGATATCCTTGTTTATACCTTTTTCCGGGAATATTTTTTTTGATTGTGGCAATTCTCTTATGACTGAAATTAGTAATAAGTGCTAAAGTTGCTAATCCTGTTTCAATTGCAATCATAAGAATGATAAAATTTGACTCAAATTTTGATGTGCCTTTTAATCGTCGAATTTCATGATTTAACCATTTTTCTTTATTAATCGTTACTTTATTGGAAAGTTCAATATTAAAGGTGTGATAAGTCCCGAAACTTACGTAATCATCAGGGCCTTCCAAAATTTTTCCTTTTATTCTTAATCGATTTGAAAATTCATGGAAGGACACATTTTCTACTCCCAATTTTAGTTTCATTAGCTTACGTTCACCCTTGGTTCCTTCTTTTATAATTACTCTTCTCTTTGTAAGCGAAGTAACTTTATCACCCTCATTAATAACATTATAAAGAGTCCATAAGTCATTAAGATTCTCGGTTTTTACCGTAATTTTACTGTGTTTTAAGTCAAAATTTAGAATTTTCAAATCTTAAAACTCACTCCTATAAATTATTCTGCCTAAATAACATTAATTTCTAGTTAGAATTAAGATTAATTTAATTAGCTATTGACAAAATTTTAAATAAAAATAAAATAGATAAGAAAAGATAAGAATTTACTTGATTAAAAGATTAAAAGCATCAGGATTATTACTTTTCTCCTAAAGCTTCTTTAACTTTTTCTAGTTCTTCCATACGTTTCTTTTTCTCGTCTTCTCTTGCTTTTAAATCTGCCTCATCAACTTTCGAGAGAGTTACTCCTTTCTTAATTTCTTCTTGCATTTCTTTATCGGCTGGAGCCATTTTTCAATCAACACTTCTAATTTTTAATTCGTTTAAAATAATTTAAATTGATTTTTACAGATATTATAATAGAATTTATTTATAAGTTTTAGTTTATACAGAATCAATATTTAGTTCCATTAAATACGCGTTTTCACTGGATTGATAATAATTTTCTAGTATTTTAGGATTTTTTTTAAAATTAAATTTTTCATACAATTTTATGGCAATAGAATTATTCTCTTGGACGTTAAGTGTTATTTTTTGAATTTCTTTTAGTTTTTTTATTTCTGCTATTGTTTTTTTTAATAGAAAGGAACCATATCCTCTATTTTGAAACTCTGATTTGATTAAAAAATTAATGATATTTACCCTATCTTCCCTATCTTTTATAACTATTATGAATCCAATTATATCTTTTTTAATTTTACCTAATTCTAGTTTCAAAAAGCATAAATTTTTTTCGATTAATTTTCTAATTAAATCTGTAGAAAATGCATTTACATTGAACATTCCTCGCTCCAGTGATACAATCTTTTTTAAATCTTTATGATTTACTTCTTCTATTTTCATTAAACCCAAATTCTTTTTTAAATAGTTTTATAGGGGTTTTTTCTGTCACCTGTTGATATTTGGGAATACGAAAAGGCGTCATTTCAACAATATATCCTTTTATTTTATGATTTTCTAATAAAGTCAAAAAGTGTTCATTGATTGCGATATAAAACGGTAATTTTATATTATTCTTGTCAAATTTTACTAATTCTTCATTAATTTTTAATTGGATTAAAAGAAAATTGTAGAAACTTTTGAGTGCTTTTATTTCCCCTTCAATTTGTGCAAAAATTAGCAAACCATCTTCGTTTACTACTTCGAATGGTAGTTTTATTTTTTTTGCTCTCCGAATATATCTATTTCTTAACTGATAATAATCTTTAGCCTTTATGGAGCAAAATTGAATTTTTATAGACACTTTTGGGCCTATTTCATTTATTAAAGACAATGCAGATTCGCGACTTTTAAGAACCGAAGCAATTGAGCCATTTTTCAAATAAAATCCACGGTTTTTTAAAGATTGACTATTTGGAAAACAGTATTCAAATTCATTTAGATTGATAAAATCTGCTCCAATACTATCTATATAAAATATTAGTTCCTTTAAATTTTGTATATAGTTGCTCTCTGGAATAACTGGAACTTCAGCACCAACACTCATTCCTCTATTTAAAGCTAATTCAACATTTGTCCATTTTTCCTTCGGGGGGTGAAATCTAATTTCATCTAATCGTTCCTTAGCTAATTTTTCAGCAATTTTTTCATTAAAACTAATTCCATTAGTGTAGAGATGTATATGAAATCTATTGCCTTTTTTATTTTTAATATATCTAATGTAACTAATAGTTTTCTCAAAATTTAGTTCAGATAGAGGTTCTCCTCCAGTAATACTCATTCCTTTCGCATTAATTTTATTGATTTCATCCAGTAATTCTGAATTTGTAGAGATCTCTATCTCATTGGCAAATGTGATCCCTTTTCCTTTCCGTTTCTCTGATATTGGACAATACCATGAACAATGATCTGGGTTTTGACATATTCCATTTAAAAAAAGTACCGCTTTTGTGCCTTTTAGACAATATTTACATCCTTTTGGAATACCTCTTCCCCTTATATAACTTGTTTTTTCTTCTGATTCAAGAATTTCGAATTTTTTCATCTTTTAAATAGTTTTTTTCTCACTATAGATTTTCGATTCGCTAATTTTTTTAATACCTCTTCAGTAGTTTCATTCATTTGAATTTCTCTTTTTAAAAATACTCCAGTTCTCCCATGTTTTTCTCTTCTTAAGAGCACTTTTTTCCTTTCATTTACTGTATTAATACTAATTCCTACAACTTTAGCAACCATTCCTTCATTATTGATAATTGATATTTCCTCATGACCTTCCAAAGTTGGTTTAATTAATACTAATCTTTTATCAATCCCCGCAACCCTTATTCCTGAGTTTATTTGATTGTAATTAATTTTTCCACCAAAAGTATAGAATTCTGTTACACTTGCATCCAATTTAGTTAGAGGGATTGCAATACTTTCTAATTCACTAAGATGAATATATAACTTTATTGAATCTGAAGGAGTTGCCATTATAATTTCTTTAAAATAATAGTTATAACCATTCTTATTCAAAATAATTTCTATTTGATAGGGAGGGATTTCTTGCAGAAAAATAATATCAATATCACTCATTTCATGTACATCACCACGAGCTATACTCCCATGAACGAACGGATTAAAGCCTTCTTTAACAAAAATTTCTAGTAATTTAATTGCACTCTTCCGTTTTTCTTCTAAGAGCTGCCAGTCGCTTTCATTGTAAACTATATTTTCAATGTGCTCTCTCAAAACAATACTATGCTTCATGAATTAACTCTAAGTATTTGGATTCATTAATTTATTTTGTAGTATATCAATAATTATTCCTAATATAAGTGTTTCATGGTATTTAAATGAGTTTTTAGCTCTATCAAACGTGTTAAGTTGCTCAGTATCTAATTTTGAATTGGTAAATGCTTTTTTAAAACGCTTCAGGTTTTTATTTTTGAATGAAAAAATCGATTTTCTGCTGAAAATCGTAAATAAGTGATCATTATGATGAAAATTGGGGTTGGAATCAAAAAAGCTTCTTATATTTCTTTCAGTAACTTTTGGATTAATTGAAAGAATTCCAATGTTCTTCTCATTTAATAATAATGAATTAAAAGAAAATTTGAATTTAGAATGAGTTAATATGAGATATTCTGGATTAATTATTAATTTTGTTTTTAAGAAATTTAGTAGGATGGATGAAATTGATGTATTCAAAAGATCTGTAATGATTTCATCGGATTTGCCTTTAAGGGAAGATTTATTCATTTTGATTCTAAGTGTAATAACATTGAAACCATAACTGCTTAAGCCTTCTGTTAGTATTGTAAGTAATTTTCTTTTATAATATGATCTAAGAATAAGGATTACAGGTTTAACATTTTCTTTTTCTATTGAATTATTTCTTGTTAAAAAACATTTCTTAATCGTAAATGATTGGTTCTTTACATTATCAAGCAACTGTGGAAATGGTAAACGCTTCAAGGCTTCATTAGAATAAGATGAGCGCCAACGATGAGTATTCTTGAAAATACGCACACTAAACAATAGGAGAAATAATAAAATAATGATAACACTATCAATGAAAACCCAATCTATTCGAAATGTGCCATTTAACATGATTTAAATATATGATATTGTAATTCCTAACCAACATTTTTTTTAATCCAATTCAAATATTTTTCAGAGCCTCTATCGATTTTGAATCCAATGCATTCCGGAGTATCATAGGGATGAACTTTAATAATTTCTTTAATTAATAATTCCTTCTTTTCATCAGTAGTTTTTATGAGTAATAAGTGTTCTTCATCTTCTTCTATTTTTCCTTTCCACCAATAAATCGAAAATATTTTTTGAATAATATTTACACATGCTGCGAGCTTATTTTCTACCAATATTTTTGCGATCCTTTTTCCTTCTTCAATATTAGGAACGGTAACAAAGAAGATATAAAATTTCATTTTTACTTCACTTAAATTATCTCTGATTCAACTAATATATTACTTAATATCAACTTTTTTAAGATTTATTGATTCGTAGCCCTCCTTCGATTCATTTTTTTATTTATGAAACTTATTTAAGAGTTATTTCATTTTTAACTAAAATTAACTAATTAGTATTAAAGTTCCTTGAGGTTATTGATATTACTGTAAAGGTTGAGACTATTTCTTTAGATGGAATTTGGAGATTAAATAATTCTGAAAAGCCAATTGAAATTCCTGCTATAGTTCCTGGTACTATTTTTGAATCTTTGTTGGAGAATGAAGTTATTGAAGATCCTTTTTATGGTGTTAATGAACATGAAATGAATTGGATTTACGATTCAGATTGGGTATATGAAAAAGAATTTGATATTGAAGATGGTTTTTTAAATCATAAAAATATAATTTTACAATTTTATGGATTGGATACCCATACTAAAATATATTTAAATGACGAAATTCTTGGCCTTACAGAAAATATGTTTATCAGGTACGAGTTTGATATTAAATCAAAGCTTCAGAATACAGGCAATAAATTGATAATTAAATTCAAGAGTCCGACCAAGAAAGCACAAGAAGAAGCGGAAAAACGAGACATTAACTTAAACACAGGTTATGCTGCTATTCCAGGAGTTCCATATCTAAGGAAAGCTCAATACAGTTTTGGCTGGGATTGGGGACCAAAATTACCCGATAGTGGAATTTGGAAATCTGTTGAGATAGTTGGATATGATGATATAAAAATTACATCCGTTTATCCGTATTCAGTATTCAATTATAGTAAAGAGTTTTTTTCAGTCAAATTATTTATAAAAGTTGAACTAACCTCAGAGATACAGGATCTTTCAAAATTATTTTATAAACTCGCAGTGAAGGTAACCACACCTGATAATGATTACATTTTAAAGGAGGTTCTTTTAAATAACAAAAATGAGATATTAGAAATTGATGTTGAAAATCCTCTTTTATGGTGGACGCATGACCTTGGAGTTCCCAATCTCTATCTGGTTGAGACCTCAATCTTAAAAGATGATATCATAGATTCAGTAGTCCAAAAGATTGGTTTAAGAGATATACATTTAGTAAGAGAATTCGATAAGTGGGGAGAAAGTTTTTTCTTTCAATTAAATGGAATCCCTATTTTTGCTAAGGGAGCAAATTGGATTCCAATTGATAGCTTTATACCAAGAGGTAAAAGATTAGGGTTATATTCGATGAATTTAAATTATGCTAAAATGGCAAACATGAACATGATACGGGTTTGGGGTGGAGGAATATATGAGGATGATCTCTTTTATGATCTATGTGATGAATTAGGATTGCTAGTATGGCAAGATTTTCCATTCGCTTGTGCATTGTATCATTTTTACGATGAATTTATTGAAAATATTAAGGAGGAAGTAATCCAAAATATAAAAAGATTGAGATCTCATCCAAGTTTAGCTTTATGGTGTGGGAATAATGAGATTGAATGGCTATGGAATTATTTATTAGATAAAAATCCCAGATTTAAGAATAAAGATATTAAATCTAAATTTGAGAGTAGATACAACGAGATTTTTGAACAAATTATTCCTCATTTGATTAAAAAATATGACCTAGTTCACCCTTATTGGCCAAGCTCACCATCCAACGGTTTCGTTGGAAAGAAATTAGGAAAAACCGACTCAAATTCACCAGATTTTGGAGATTCTCATTTTTGGTCGGTGTGGCACGGAGGTAAACCTTTCACTGCTTATCGAGAATTTAACTCTCGGTTCATGTCTGAATTTGGTTTTGAATCTTTTCCCTCAAGTAAAACACTCAGTGAGTTTTGTACCCGGAATCAATTTGATTTTTATTCGCCTATTATGGAAAATCATCAGAAAAATTCAGCGGGGAATAAAAAGATCATGGATTATATGGAAAAGAGATTTTCAATACCTCAAAAATTCGAACATCAAGTTATTTTATCCCAAATTACACAAGCTGAAGCCATTGAATATGGTGTAGCCCATTGGCGCCAAAATCGAAATGAGAATCATTGTATGGGAACACTTTACTGGCAATTAAATGACTGTTGGCCAGTAGCGAGTTGGTCCTCTGTTGATTATTTTGGGCGATGGAAAGCCCTTCATTATTTTGCTAAACGATTTTACCAACCTCTCTTCGTCAGTATAAGAGAAGAAGATGATAAAATCGAATTTTGGGTTACAAACGATTTAAAAGAGCCACAAGAATTGAAGCTTGAATGGAAGATTCTTAACTCTGAAGGTACAATGCTCATGAATGGAGAGAAAAATTTCAAAATAAGCTCATGTATTTCCTTTAAGGTTGATTCTAGTGACACTAATCTTATCAATAAGAATAAAACTCAAAAACAAAATAATATCACATTATTCAAGTTAAAAGATAAGAATAAACAAGAGAAAATAATTTTTCACGGATTTCATCTGTTTGAAGCGCCAAAATACTTTTTTTTAGCAGATCCAGAATTATCTATTAATTCAAAAGAAATTTATAAGGGAAATAATAACCAGATCAGTATTGAATTAAATATAAGTACAAAAAATATGGCATTATATGTGTTTATTGAATCAGATGCTATAGATTTCATAGCATCTGACAACTTTATCTCTCTGGAGCCTGGAGAAACTCGTTTGATTACATTAAATGTTATCAAGATCTTAGATCAGAATCTTTCTTATAATAAAATTATAGATTCTGTCAAATTAAATTCACTCTATGATCTTATAAATTAATATTTATGAATTACAATTATTTGACTTAAAGAAGTCAAATAACAAAATTCCATTCTCCAATATTTATGATGGTAACAGAATGTTGGGTGAAAAAAGAGCGGTTAGAGATTTAATAATAAATATTACGACTAAATTCTAAAAAGCTTCATTTTAAATATTTGGAGTTTTACTTTAATTATAATTAAGATAAATAAATTATTATATTGAGTTTATAAAATTAAGAGGTGGAAAAGGACAATTGTTACATAATGTGTACCTCATACACCAAAATACGGGCATCTGTCTAATACATAGGAAGTATGGGAGTATAGAATTCAATCAGGATTTAGTGAGTGGTTTTCTCACAGCCCTTAAAGACTTTTCGGTTGAGTTCTCGAAGGGTTCCGGTGAACTCAAGGTTATTGACATGCAGATTTTTTACCTGTTGTTGGTCTTTAAGGAGGGAGTATTAATCACAGCTGCGGCTGACAAGAATGATGATGCGAAGATTACTCATGGAGCCCTGACCGAAATAATAGACAAATTCGTCGATAAATTCGGTGAGACAATTGCGGATTGGTCAGGAGATGTGCGGATTTTTCGAGATTTTGAGAAGATTATTGACGATGTCTTAGATGGCGGCAAACTGGCAGAGATCCAGCTAAAGCTTCCTATATTAAAGATATTCAAGAAAGACTTTCTAAAATCCCAGAAAAAGATTGCAAAGAAGGGTCTGGTGTTATCTGAGGAGGATCTCCGAGTTGCGACGAACAAGAAGCCGGAATGGACTGCCAAGCGCCTTCCTAAGCAGGTAATCATGCAGGGGTTCATGAACAAACAAGAATACAAAATTGCTCACTTAGCGGATGGGTTTCATACGGTTTCTGAGATTGCTGAGGAGAGTGGTCGACCCGAGAAAGAGATTCAGAAAATAATAAATAGTTTGGACAAGTTAGAGCTCCTCTCGTTTATTGAAATATTGTAAGCCTACTTCCTTTTTTAAACTCTATTCTTAATTCTGGAATTCGGTTGATTATTTAAATTTAAAGAGTTTTTCAGAATTAAATTTGTTATCTGTAAATTCTTCATTTGGATTTCAATTGCATAATTAAGCATATGAAAAAGCTAATATTTGAAGAAAATGAGATTTTTCATCTTAAAGATTTTCTTAAATATAATTTCCATTTAAAAGATTCTATTATTTCGGTAAGTACGTTACAAATAAATGAAAATATTTTTGATAATTGTTTTATTTATGAAGATAAGATGAATGTAAATAAGGTAGCAGATAATATTTATGAAATTCCACCGAAAACATTGAAGGTTCGAATTCGAAGTAAAATTGAGAAATTTAGGGAAAAATGAAATCGTGGATGTTATATGGGGCTTATGGCTACACAGGGAGGTTAATCGCTCAAGAAGCAAAAAAGCGTGATCATTACCCTGTATTAGCAGGACGTTCTGCAGAGAAACTTATCCCATTTGCAGAAAATTTAGAATTGGATTATATTATATTGGATTTGAATAATGAAGATATTTTAGCAAAAACTATTGAAGAGTATGATTTGGTCTTTCATTCTGCTGGTCCTTTTAAATATACAAGTGCTCCTATGGTTAAAGCTTGCTTGAAGACTGGCACTAATTATGTTGATATTACAGGTGAAGTTCCTGTTTTTGAACAAAATTTTAAATTCGATAAACAAGCAAAAGATAAAGAAATTGCAATCATATCAGGAGTAGGATTCGATGTTGTTCCTACTGATTGCTTAGCAAGATATGTTAGTGAGAAAATTGAAAAACCTACTTCTTTGGATCTTGGGATAACAGCTATGAGTAACCCTAGTCCTGGAACACTAAAAACTATGTTAGAACATTATGATATAGGACAATTAGTTAGAAGAAATGGGAGACTTATACGCCTTGAGAACGAAATAAAGCGAAAAATACATTTTTCTGATAAGGAACGTATAGTACGACCAGTTACTTGGGGTGATTTATCTACTGCTTATCGAACAACTGGCATTCCAAATATTACTACTTACTTTCCTTTGCCGAAAAAATTTCCCAATTTACTTGAATCTACTGGAAGCTCAGCAAAAGATATGTTAGAAAGTGAAGAGTCAAAGAAGAAGGTTGAAAGATGGATTGAAGAAAATATTCATGGGCCTGATGAATTTAAGCGGCAAACTTTTCGATGTTATATATGGGCTTCAGCAAGTAATGATGCGGGTGTGCAAACAGAGGGTTGGCTTGAAACGATGGAGTCTTATCGGTTCACAGCAGTAGCAGGGGTGCGATGTGTTGAAAAGATATTTGAAATAAAGCCAAAAGGAGCATTAACACCCGCCTTGGCTTTTGGGGCCGATTTTATTCTTGAGATTCCTGAGACAAGGCGTTTGGATTCTATTGATTAAATTTTCTTGAATAACAGGTAGATATCATTTTTCAAATTGCTTTAGCATTTGATAGAAGCTAATTGTTTTCGAGCAATAATAAAATAAATGAAAATATTTTTGATAATTGTTTTATTTATGAAGATAAGATGAATGTAAATAAGGTAGCAGATAATATTTATGAAATTCCACCGAAAACCTTGATGGCTCGTATTCGAGGTAATATTGAAAAATTTGAGATGAGAGTTCCTGTCAAAATTTACGCTAATGAGTATATTTTGGAAAAAATAAAAGCAGATCGTACTTTGGATCAGATTTGTAATGTAGCTTGTTTACCAGGAATTCAAAAACATGCGATTGTCCTTTCTGATGCTCACCAAGGATACGGATTTTGTATTGGAGGTGTTGCTGGAACAGATGCCCAATCAGGTATGATTTCACCAGGAGGAGTTGGATATGATATTAATTGTGGTGTAAGGTTACTGAGAACTAATTTGTTTCATAAAGATATTAAAAAAGCTCTTCCAGATCTAATGAATTCAATATTTAATAATATTCCTTCAGGATTAGGCTCAAAAGGTAAGTTAAGTCTTAGCTATGCGGATTTAGATAAAGTTTTAAATAATGGTGTTAACTGGGCTCTTGAAAATGGTTATGCTCTCGAAGAGGATATAAAACACTTAGAGGAGAATGGTTGTTTAAATAATGCGGATGCAGCCTTAGTTTCTCAAAAAGCTAAACAGCGAGGAATTAAACAACTTGGTTCTTTAGGAAGTGGTAATCATTTTATTGAAATTCAGCATGTCAATAAAATCTATAATAAAGAAATCGCAAGAAAAGTTGGAATATTTGATACAAACCAGGTTTGTGTTATGATTCATACGGGGAGTAGAGCTTTAGGACATCAAGTATGCACTGATTCATTACGAAATATCGAACAGGCAATGAAAAAGTATCAGATAAATGTTCCAGATCGCGAGTTAGCATGTGTACCTGCTGACACCCCAGAAGCTCAGAATTATTTAAAACAAATGGCTTGTGCTGCTAATTTTGGTTTCACTAATCGTCAATTAATAACCTATTGGTTAAGAGAGTCATTTCAAAATACTTTTAAAAGAGATGTAGATAATCTAGATTTACATTTAATATATGGGGTTTGTCATAATATTTTAAAAATCGAGGAACATGAAATTGATGGCAAGAAATTAAAATTGAATGTGCATCGAAAGGGAGCAACTAGGGCATTTCCCCCGGGGCATCAGGCACTCCCCCAAGATTATAAAAATATCGGTCAACCAGTACTTATACCTGGTACAATGGGTTCCGCCTCTTACCTCTGTGTTGGTAAACCAAAGGCTATGGAGCTTTCATTTGGGTCAGCGGCACATGGAGCTGGTAGAGTTATGTCAAGAACCAAAGCCACAAAACGATATTGGGGTACTAAAGTAAAAGAGGATCTAGGAAACAGAGGAATTTTAGTAAAAGCAGCATCTATGAAAATTATAGCTGAAGAAGCGCCTGGAGCATATAAAGATATTGACCAAGTTGTTCAAGTAAGCCATGATCTTGAGATTGTTGAGAAGATTGTAAGATTAGTCCCTGTTGGAGTGGTTAAAGGCTAATTTTTTTTATATGTCAAAAACCACTTTTATATTAACATTTTCTTTATTTTCGTTAATTTCCATGAAAGAGTAAGTTATAGCCTTAACTTCAGTTCCTATTTCATGTATATTTTTATTAAACACTTCTCCTTTAAGAATCGCTTTTAAATAATATTTTTCCTGTTTTTTCGTGATTGTTTCTACTGATATTTCACTGAAAACTAAGTCTTCCACATCGAAAATGTAAAGAAATTCAGACAGGAAATCAAATAATAGACTTTCTTTATCTTCTGCTTCAATTTCCATAATTTTTTGTATAGTGGGAGATATTATATTTATATTTGGAGTTATTGTTGCCATTAAGCTTAAGGCTGTTTGTGAGAATGCTTCTTCTAAGGTGGGCCCCCAACTTTCAATCTGGACGTCGGCAGTATGTTCTAAAAACCTAAAACCTACTTCTTTCATCTTAAGTTTACTTTTAATAGTGATTTCTTTTCAATTAGATATATATTATTTATTTATAAAATTTTTTAGCATTTTGTAAATTTCTTAGTGGTTTAAAAACATTTTAAAAAACATTAGAGTAATGTTCTATACTATTGCGGATGATTTGATTTTATATCAGATGTTATCATTTATCAAAAAATTCTCAAATTTTGAACTCAAATTATTAAATTATTTTTGTAATAAAACTAATGGAATATTTCCTGAATTTGTTATAACTATTGACCAATTCATTTTTTTCTTTGTGAATAGTGAATGTTATTTTAGTACTACAGGATATATTTCTTCTATTAGAAAGGATTTAAGAGGTAAAAAAGTCTTAATTATAAGAGCTGAAAGGATTCTCATTAATTTACTGTTTAGTTTATTTCCAGATGTTTACGTCCATAATATTCAAATTGATGCTACATCTCGTCAGAAAGAAATTTCTCTTTATTTTTTTATTACTGAAGACCGTGGTATTGCTATAGGAAGAAATGGCGATTATATTAAAGCTGTCAATTATTTATTTGAAAATTATATTAAATTTGATCATAATAATACACCATTATTAATAAAGTGTAAAAATATTAAGTGATGTTCAATGTTACCAAGGAACATCTTTCAAACCTGTTATGTAAGCTATTGTATTAGCAATAATACTAACAGCAGGAGTTAATATTAATAGGAAAATAATAATGAAAAGATCAGGGAGTAAAAAGTATGTGGGAAAGAAAAAACTAGGGATAGATACAAATAATAATGCACATAGTGCGAAATCTAATTGATCAATTATCCAAAAAGGTGCTCCACTTCCAATATTAACTCTCCTTTTTAAAAAAGATCCAATCAAGTCTCCGATAACGGCACCATAGGAAGCCAATATAATGCGAATTATCAATATAATAAAATTTATGGGAAATTCTCCACCTATAAAATAATACTTAAATACTTCGACATTACTGTAGAGAATATATTGCCCTTGAGCTAATGATTCTAAAACAATTTCTCTAATCGGTAACCATAATACGTTAAAAAGGAGAAATAAAAGAAGAGAGATTGGAATTCCAATGTATAAGGGTCCCTTTAATCCATTCCAAGTTTTATGATCACCGAGAATCCTCCTTCCATCTCGGAAGTTTCTTCCGCCATCAATAGGTTTACCTCCACCAGTAAATACCATCGAAGCATTTGATATATAAGCAGGAACAATAAATAAAAGGGTAAAAATTAACAGAGAGACCCAATCAGCCCATGTGAAAATAATTGATATTACTAGGAAATTAATTAAAATCAATAAAACAAAAGTTATTGCTAAAATTAAAGCAATCTTTTTTTGTTTTCTCTCTTTTTCAGTTAGTTTATTATTTTCGGGCAATTTGATATACTTTCTTGCTATATACGATTTTTCTTTTTGAAATTAAATAATAAAGCAAATATATAATTTAATTAAACTTTTTTCATAAAGAGGATTTATTAATTAGATCTTATCAAATATTCTTTCTTAAATATAAAACTTTAAAATTTATATCAATTTTATTGTAAATCGTTAAAAATATTAGTCAAAATTAGTTATTAAGGCTTTAACATCTTTCTATTTAAATTGGAGATTAATAATTAATTTTAAATATACAGTTGAAATATTAAATAGTAACCTAAATTTCGAGTGCAAATTGATAATGGCTTTAACTAAGTTATGGTGTTATAATTGTTGAAAAGTAATGAAGATAATTACCAATTTAATATTGATATGTTTTATAAGAATTATCTCAAGGGACCAAGAATTTTTAATTACCGAGATGCACTAGAGACACTATTCATTCCTGAAGAACTACCACATCGAGATACACAAATAAAAGATATTGCTGAAAAAACCGCATGTGCATTACTGGGAGATTCACCCCCTAGTTTTTTATGTTATGGGATGACAGGAACAGGTAAAACAGCAACCATTAGATATGTAAGTCAGAAGTTAGCACAACAAAGCTCAGAAATTAAACTCTGGTGGATTTATATTAATTGCAATGTCGTATCAACACCATATCGTATTTTAGCTCATATTTATAATACAATTTCGAGAAGAGAGAAGATTCCACCAACAGGTCTTCCTAAAGATATAATATTCAAGAAGTTACTTGGATTATTAGATTCTAGAGTAGGAAATTCAATATGCTTTTTAGTTATGGATGAAATCGATATAATCGTAGAGAAGAAAGGAGGTAATGAAATCCTTTATGACTTAACGAGATTAAATGAAAATTTAGATATTTGTAAAACAAGTCTAATTGGTATATCAAATAGATTAAAATTTAGAGAGAATTTAGATCCACGAATATTATCAAGCTTGGGAGAAGAACATATTGTATTTCCTTCTTATAATGCTAGGGAACTAAGAGATATTTTAAGTGAAAGAGCTATTATAGCATTTCAAGATGGTGTTTTAAAAGAAGATGTCATTCCACTATGTGCTGCTTTCGCAGCTAAAGAGCATGGAGATGCTCGAAAAGCCCTTCAACTTCTAAGAAAGGCGGGTGAATTAGCAGAAAGAGCCCAGAATAAATATATTACTTTAAAACACGTTGAAAAAGCTCAATTACATTTAGAAAATGATCATGTTATGGAATATATACAAGGGATGCCACTTCATGCACAATTAGTTTTAGCTTCGATATTTTTGCTTTCAAAATTTAGTCCCGATCATGTAATAATCTCTGGGGATATTTATGATGTCCATTCTGAGATTAGAGGATTAATCCCGGGAGTAAGAGAGTTGACTAAAAGGAGAATTAGCGATTATATTAATGTTTTAGCACAAGCAGGCATAATATCGGCGTATATTAAATCAATGGGACATTACGGAAGAACAAAGATAATTAAATTAGATATTGGAATGGAACTTATAGAGAGAGGGTTATCAAAGATAGAAAAAATCAACAGTATTTTACATTACAAACCTTTCCTACTTCAGGAGGATAAGGTTAAATTAAAAAATAATATTTTTAAGAAATTGGTTTAGAACTAAAATTCCATTTATCTATATTCTCCGCTAAATCATTTAGAAAAAATTCAGCAGAAGGAATTTTTTTATTTATTAAAAGGAGGAATAATTTTAGGATGTGTTTACAGAATTTTTTTTGATGTGCTCTTCTTGATTCAAAATCGTGACAATTGTGCAGGAGGAACTTCTTGTTTATATCAATTTCAATTATGTACAGTTTTCCTTCTGATCCCTTAACTTCTGATTTAATTATTCCTTTATCAGTACTAAATTCTATTAATTTAATATTAGAATTAGGAACTGTTACTGCTCTATTAATAGTCCCTTTATCAGTGAATACTTTTAATAAGAGTTTGTAGTCATATGAATCATTATTTTCATTTTTATAATGTCGGTTTGAAATCTTATCAATGAAATTGATTTTTTCAATAATTTCACTTCTTCTTTGAAAATGCCACTCATCAAGTTTTTTTTTATAGTTATTTGACAATTTTAGGACGTGATAATCAGTTTCTACAAGGAAATTATTTTCTATACAACTTTTGACAAAATCTACTGCTTTCTCTGGTGAGAAAATATATAATTGAAATGAAATTTTATAAAGCAAATCATTATATGAAATATAGGGAAGGTCTAATATTTTCCAAATATAACATAACATATCCAAGATATTATTGCGAGGAATTGTGAAATTCATAATAACTACTTTATTTTTCTCCAAATTTAGTTGAATTAATTAAACACTAGTTTTTAAGTCTAATTGTGTTCCTTTCAATGTATCCAAATCAATTATTGATAAAATACCTGGTGTGGGTTGTATACCCAAAGATTTCATAAAATCTGTTTGATTTTGAAAACATCCTGAATTTACTAATGCTATATTATTATAATAATCCATTTCATTAATATGAATATGTCCTGTGTGAAAAATATCTGGAATTTTATCTATTACAAGCCAATCTTTATTGGTTGGAGCAATTTGTGTTTTTTTTCCATATACAGGCGCTAAATGCCTACATTTTAATAATTCTTTCATGGCTTCTGCAGGTTTATTATTTTCTAAGCCGGGTATCAGCATATTCATATCAAGGATGCTATCACCATGATAAATTAATGTATTTACATTATGAGTTTTGACAATTGCAGGATTTCCTACGCAACTTACACCAAGATTTCTAATTTCTTCTGAATATTTTTTAGGAACTGCAGGTCTAGGTATCGCTGTTCTAACAGGCTCATGATTTCCTGAACTATATATTATTTTAATATAATCGGGTATTTTAGAGAGTAGTCTTGTCGCTTCTTTAAATTGGTTATATATATCAGAAAAAATAAGATCATTTTTCTGACTTGGGTAAATCCCTATTCCATCTACTAAATCACCATTTATTATTACATATTTAATTTTTCCTGCTAAATCTCTTTGTTTTTTATTTCCAATTTTCCCATTTAGGAGATCAATAAATCTGTACCACAATTTTTCTACAAATTCTTTGCTCCCTATGTGGGTATCAGAAATCAATGCAAGGGAGAGTGGATCTTGAGATTTATTGGGTTCATAATCTCTTGGAATGTCTATTTTTGATATATAACTTCCATATACAATTCCATTATTACCTCTTTCCCCCGGGTTGTATACTCCTTCTACATAAACCACTTGATCATTGAGAGTAGTCTCAACTATTTTAATATTATCTTGATTTTCAGAGTCTCTTCGAAATAAAATGTTTATTAAACCAGTGACATCTTCTAAAATTAATAAAATATTTCCCTTTTTTGTTTTACGATTCTCTTTTACAATTCCAATTACGGATATTTCTACTTTATTAGTTAATCTTAAAATATTGTTAATATTGTTTGCCGATAATACTTCTGGTCTTTTTTTCATTAAATTTCGAAGTCTATTAAATTTGTCTAATGTTAAATCATAAAAATCTGTATAGCTTCCACTAGTATAGATCTTACCAGTTGGATCTTTTAAAATTTCAAATGATACCTCATATTCTTTTGCTTCTGGGATAAAAGCTAATGTAGTCTTTGAACTCTCGAAATTAATTTTTTTAACTCGTTTTACTGATTTATTAATTAGTGATCCACTGCTAGTCGAATCAATTATTAAAGGTTTTTCTTGAGAAATCGAAGATCTCTTTATTAGTTGTAAGTTAGTTGTAAGTTTTGGTTTTATCTTTTTTTTCGCTTCAGATTCCTTTATATTTGAAGAATTTAATATAGTTGTATTTATAGGCTTTTTATTATCTCCTTCTTGGGAAGATTGACAATCTTCTTCTCTTAATAATGCTCGTTGTAATGCCTTATTAATCTCTTTATTTGAAATTTGTTTTAAAACATTTAAAGTTAGATGTCCTTTAAAACTCGGAAGGAAACTAACTTCTTTTATGATAGTTTTGACTTTAATTAATGGTTCATCCAAAGTGGAAATAAAACTTAAAGTTGGAGGAGTTATATTTATACCTGAGTTTATAAATTCATATATAAGGACTTCCTTTTTATCAAAATTATCACCTTTCAATTTTCTACAGTCTCAAGAAGAATTATTATTATTATAAGCCCATAAAATTAAATCATTTATTATTAAAGTGAAAACAAAATTGCTTTTATAATATAAGACTATAGAAAATTGCCCTCCTCTTTAAATTTATATTTGAAATAGCTCATTAATAAATGATTTTAATTAAAATGTGAAAATAAGTATAATATACTTATGTTACACTTAATCGATTTCTATAAATCTTCAAATTATGATAATTTATGTCAAATATAAGTAATAGGATGAAACAATATTTTAAAGGCATTCAAATGCAAGTAGACCAGTGTTATAGTCTTGCAGAAAAAGCAAGGGAAAGAGGATTTGATCCAGAACTATTTGTAGAATCCCCTCAAGCTAAAGACTTAGCTGGTAGGGTAGAAAAACTCGTAGGTCCAAAGGGAGTTGCGGCCGTTATACGGGATTTAAAATTGAAAGGATTGACTGAAGATGAACTTGTTTTTAGAGTAGTTTCTGATATTTTAGATAAGAAAATTGGTAGCATTGAATCATTAGAAAAAAGAGTTGAAAGAGCAATCAGAGTTGGATTAGCAATAAAAACAATGGGAGTTGTAAGTGCTCCTCTTGAGGGGATATCTAAGATCCTAATCAGAGAAGACCAATCAGGTAAAAAATATTTATCTTTATATTTTGCGGGACCAATTAGAGCAGCAGGAGGTACTACTGCAGCGCTTTGTGTGTTGATTGCGGATTATGTTAGAGTGAAGTCGAATATTCCAAAATATGAAGCTACTGAAGGAGAAACTGGCAGGTATGTTGAAGAAGTCAAATTATATGACAGATTAGTTCATTTACAATATCCATCTTCAAACCAGGAAATAAGATTTGCTGTAAAGCATTTACCTGTTGAAATTAATGGAGATTCCACTGAAAATGAAGAAGTTTCAGCTTTTAGAGATCTACCGCGGATAGAAACAAACAAAATAAGAGGAGGAGCGTGTCTTGTTTTAAATGATGGAATTCTACTAAAAGCACCAAAATTACTTAAGATTGCCAAGGCTATGAAAGTAGAAGGATGGGATTGGCTAGTAGAATTGAAAAAAATTAGTCAGAAACAGAGTAAGAAAGAAAAAAAAGAGATTAACCAACAAAAACGGGAGATTAAGATCCCCCCTAATTCAAAATATGTAGCAGATATCATTGCTGGACGCTCTGTATTCAGCCATCCGTCGGAGGTAGGAGGTCATAGAATAAGATACGGGAGATCTCGAAATACTGGATTAGCAGCAGGGGGATTGCACCCAGCAACAATGGTTATTTTAGATGGATTTGTTGCAATTGGTACTCAGCTAAGAATTGAACGCCCGGGAAAAAGTACATGCATCTGTCCAGTAAATTATATCGAACCTCCAATTGTAAAATTGAAAAATGGTAATGTGATTAAAGTATCAAGCATTAAGAAGGCAAAACAAATCTTTAATAGGATTAAGAAAATTTTGTTTATTGGTGATATACTTTTTGGTTTTGGTGAATTCAATGAAAATAACCATAAATTAGTGCCTTCTGGATATGTAGAAGAATGGTGGGCTTTGGAATTAGAACAATCTATTAAGAAAATGGATATTACGGATGAAAAAATAGAAAGCTATATTAAAAATCCTTTTGAGAATATCCCCTCTGCTGAAGAGGCTTTAATACTTTCTAAAAAGTTTAATATTCCTCTGCATCCTGCATATTTAGATTATTGGGGTAATATTACAACAGAAGAGTTGGATCTGCTTAGTAATTTTTTTATTAAAAACTACTCTGAAGCTGAAGGAAGAATTACCTTAATGTATGAAAAAGGAATTAAAAAAATTTTGGAGAAGGCATTTGTGCTCCATAAAATCGAGGATAACAAAATAATATTTAGTAAAGAAAAGAGTATTATTTATAGAACAATTTTTAAGTTAGAAAATAAGAACACAATAACCTTTGAAGCAGAAAATGATGTTTTTACTTATTTTTATAAATTATCTTCTCTTAAAATCAAAAATAAGGCACCCTATTTTATGGGATCACGTATGGGGCGCCCAGAAAAATCAGAGAGAAAAAGTATGAAAGGAATCCATACCTTATTCCCTTTAAGTGATGTAGTTGGAAATTCAAGGTTATTAGAAAAAGCAATGGAACACCAATTAAAAAAGCAAAGTGAAAATGAATTTAAACAAAAAGGAAGAAAGTCAGTAGAGTTTATAAGTAAAGAAAACGTGGTAGAAGCAGGTAAAATCAAAATTGACGTGTGTAGAAAAGTATGTACTAAATGTAAAAGAGTTACTATCTTCAATAAGTGTAATTTTTGTGGATCTACAACTAAAATTCAGAAGATATGCCCAAGGTGTAATTGTTTATATCAACCTTTTGAAGAACGATGTTCTAAATGCCAAGGATTACTGAGAACGTCTGCTGAAGCAAAATTTAATATTAAGCAACATGTTAATTCAGTTTTAAAATCATTGAATCTCCAATTACCAAAGAAAATAAAAGGTATAATCGGTTTGACAAATGAATATAAAGTTCCAGAACCTATTGAAAAAGGAATTTTGAGAGCCAAAAATAATGTTTTAGTATATAAGACTGCTGAAATTAGATATGATGCAACTGATATACCGTTAACACATTTTAAACCGAAGGAGATCGGTACTTCTATAAAAACACTAAGAGAACTCGGTTATTCTGAAGGTATCAACGAAGAATCTCTCGTAAATGAGAATCAAATATTAGAGTTAAAAGTTCAAGATATTGTTCTTTCTAATGATTGTGGTGATTATTTTGTGAAAGTAGCGAATTTCTTGGATGATGAATTAGAGTTATTTTACAAATTAGAACGATATTATAATATAACGACCAAGGAAGAACTTATAGGCCATTTAGTGGTAGGTTTAGCTCCTCATACTAGTGCCGGAATAATTGGTAGGATTATTGGTTTTACTCCTGCTAGATCTATATATGCACACCCTTACTGGCATGCTTCAAAAAGACGGAATTGTGATGGTGACGAAGATGGAATAATGTTGCTTTTAGATCCTTTATTAAATTTTTCCAGACATTATCTTCCCAGTAGAATAGGTGGTAGAATGGATGCCACTTTAGTAATCGGTACAAAAATTGATCCCAATGAAATTGATGGGGAAGCCCACAATATTGATACATTATTTCAATATCCTTTAGAATTTTATAAAGCAACTGAAAGGTATTCATCACCTTCTGACATAGAAAAGGTTATGGGACTTGTTAAAAACCGTTTAGGAACATCTGAACAATACGAGCATTTTGGTTATAATATTCCAACTGATGATATTAACGAGGGTCCTACCACCACAGCTTATAAATTATATGAGACTATTGATGATAAAATTGAAGCGCAGTTATATCTCGCTAAACTTATTAAGCCAGTAAAAGCAAAGCTAGTAGCTGAAAAACTATTATCAACTCATTTTAATCCTGATATATTAGGGAACCTAAGGAAATTCAGTGTGCAGGGTTTTCGATGTGTTAAATGTAATGAAAAATTTAGACGGCCTCCAATATCGAATAGTGGAAAATGTCCTAAATGTGGAAACAATGTTATTCTTACTGTAAATCGTGGTGGTATAGAAAAATATATTCCTCGGGCGTTAAAACTTGTCAAAGAATTTAGTTTGGATTATTATACTAAACAGCGTATGGAATTAATAGAAGAATATGTTGAAAGTCTAACAAATAATCCCAGGATAAAGCAGCATAAGCTTTCTGATTTCTTCTAAATTCTTTATACTATACTTCTTAAAGCTTGAATGAAAATATTTAAACTACCATTTAAAATTTCAGGTGAACATTTATCAGAAGTATCCTTTACCGAATGTATGGGTTTTGAATTTTTGATGATAATAGAGATTAAAACCTATCTTAAAATACTATTTTCTAAAATTATGTTGTGATATCTTATTAAATCAAAATAAGGAGACAATTGATGCAGGAGGTGGGATTCGAACCCACGATTCGGCCTGCATGGTAAGCCCAACGAAGAAGACCTTTGTCACTAGAACCTCAGTTACGCCATTAATGCTCAAAGCATTATATTCTAGCGCCGTAGACCAGGCTTGGCAACTCCTGCAAAATTTTTTTTTGTTAAAATTGTTAAATTGATATTGAAATATTTTTTTAGAATTTATCGTTTTCTATAAATTTTTAAGAGAAACTTATTATAAAAAATAATAGATTTTATTTTTTTATATTGCAATTAAAAACAAACTTTTAAGGTTTTAAAGTTCATGTCTGTTGATCGAAAAAAATTGGAAGCTTTACTTGATTGGTATAAACAAGGGATTGGAGAAAATTTAATTGCTGCTCTAATTGTAAACAGAGAAGGTTTGGTCATGTCAGCCCTAAAAGGCTCTTCAGAGACAGAAGTAGAAGAAGACGTTATTGGTGGTGTTAGTGCTTTAGTCGAGCCTGTTTTAACTAGAATAACAGAAGAATTTAGTTCAGGTTCTTTTGGAACAGGAACGTTTGATACTGAAGATCATCGGTTTATATTTTGTGAAGCAGGTCCTGAAGCGATTTTTGTAACGGTATTAAAGGCGATAGCAATGGTTGATCCAGTCTTCCCCTATGCATACTTAGCCGCAGAGAAGATTGCTCGTATTTTTGATGGAAGAACTGTCAGCCCTGTAATTCCAAAGTTAATTAATAGTAACACTGGTCAAAATATTGAAAGAAAAGTAGATAAACTTCAGATAATAAAAATCCAATCAGGGGAATACGCATATAAATTAATCTTAGGAGGTGAAGGTGGAGTTGGAAAAACAAGTATGGTGCATCGATTTGTAGATGATTTATTTCAAACTGATTATAAATCAACTATTGGTACTTCTATAATGAAAAAAGAATGCGATTTTGAAGGTTTGGAATCAAAAGTTCGATTCGTCATATGGGATTTAGCAGGCCAGGCACAATTTCAACGTGTAAGGCAAATATATTTATCCAACTCAGAAGCAGGAATCTTGGTTTTCGATGTTACCAGGAAAGATACTTTTAATAGTATTGAAAAATGGTTTAAAGAGATATTGAGTGCATCTAAAAATATATCCTTAATCTTGGTTGGAAATAAAGTTGATTTAGTGGAAGATCGACAGGTAACTAAGGAAGAGGGAGAAAACCTTGCTAAAAAGTTGAATTTATCATATTTTGAAGCTTCAGCTAAGACTGGAGAAAATGTAAACGATGCTTTTAACATGCTCGCTTTACAAATGATAAAGCGTTACGTCGTTGCCAAAGAGGTATAAATAGAGCCTCTGGGGGGATTTTCTTGAAATGGGGAAATTCCGATTACAAATCGAACCCCCGACACGCAGATTACGAATCTACTGCTTTTAGCAAAGAAAGCTTTTAGCTTTTTCTAATACCACTAAGCCACAGAGGCATGATATTTTTCATTAAACAAATTAATTCATAAACTATAATTATCACAAAATTTTAAATTTTATTTAATGAATAGTAATTCTCAGATTGGAAATATTGGTGAAACAAGACTTATAAAACTTATTGAAGAATTAATTTTAAAAAAAACTGGTAAAGTTTTGTTAAATGATGACTCTTTTTTTTATAATCTCAAAGAAGAAAGTTTAGAGCATCATCTTGTTTTAAATTCAGATATGTTAGTTTCTTCTACAGATGCCCCCCCACAGATGAGTGCTTATCAAATTGGAAGAAAATCTGTTATAATGAATGTAAGTGATTTAATTGTAAAGGGTGTTAAGCCAAAAGGGATAATAATTTCTTTAGGATTGCCAAAATTGTTAAGAGAAGTAGATTTCATTGAGCTAATAACAGGGATTATTGATTGTTGTATGAAGTTTAATCTTGATTATATCGGCGGAGATATTAATAAAACAAAAGAATTAATCATAAATCCAACTGTCTTTGGCTTTAAAAAACCATCGGAGATTATATATAGAAAAGGGATTAAACCCGGAGACATTTTAATTGCCAATAACAAATTTGGGTTGACAGGAGTAGGATTTGACATTCTGCTTAATAAAAAGGATAATCTCGAGGATTTTAAAAAGTATAAAAGATCAATTAAAAGTGTATTAGAACCAGAAATTTCTGGAATAGAAGCATTTATATTATCTGAAAGAAAGATTTCAGTTTCAAGCATAGATTCTTCAGATGGTCTTTCGAAATCTCTGCTAGATTTAATGATAACAAATCCAAATCTGGGATTTAAAATCTTTTTTAATGAAGAGTTAATCGATTCAGAGGCATTTCAATATGCAAATGAATTTAACATTTCTTTAGAAGATGTAGTACTCAATGGAGGAGAGGAATTTATTCATTTATTTGTTATAGATCTGGAAGATTATAATAAAGCCCGAAAAGTAATTCGAGCTAAGGGTGGTAAAGTTATTAAAATTGGACAGGTAATCTCAGATAAAGGAATATTTATATTAAAAGATGGGGAAGTTAATAAATTATCTGGTCATGGGTTTGAGCATTTCAGTAAACCAGATTAATTTTCAGTATTTACTTGTAAAAATTATAAAAATTTAAGAAGATAATCTCGATTGAGTAAAATTTTTATATTATAATTGATTTATTTCTATGCATTTAAGATTGATTTAAAAGTATGTTATTTTATGGGCTATTGGCGCAGGCAGGTAGCGCAGCAGGCTTTTAACCTGACATTTAAGGTAATTTCTTCCTTAAAAAGAAAGGTCAGGGGTTCAATTCCCCTATAGCCCGTTATTTTTCTACAAATAAAAACCAGTTTTTTTCACCTGAATAGTGTTTTAAGAAAAGTTTATGAGATCCTTAAATTTATAAATACATAATTAATCAATCTGTTCTATTTTATATGGGAAATTTCACATCTCAATTGCCATCTGACGAATCTGAGCAACTTTTAGTTAAATCTCAAGATGAATCTAACCCAAAATATGGATGTAAGCCAGAAAACAGAAGTATTGATTCACTTCTTCAGTATGGTGTTATAAATTTAGATAAACTAAGTGGCCCTACTAGCCATGAAGTAGTTTCATGGGTTAGAAAAATTTTAGGGATTTCAAATTCTGGTCATGGGGGTACGTTGGATCCAAAGGTTACTGGGGTTTTACCATGTGCTCTTGGAAAAGCAACGAGAGTATTATCAGCACTTCTAAGTGCAGGGAAAGAATATGTTGGTGTGTTGTATTTACATAAACCCGAAGAAAAGAAAAAAATCGAAAAAATATTCAAGTTATTTACAGGGAGGATTTATCAAAGACCTCCTTTGAAATCTTCGGTTGTAAGAAAGTTAAGAATTAGGGAAATTTATTATAGTGAAGTTATCGAAGTTAATAATAATCATGTGTTGTTTCGAGTAGGTTGTGAATCTGGGACATATATTAGAAAGCTTTGTTTTGATATTGGAGAAGCTCTTTGTTCTGGAGGTCATATGCTAGAACTAAGGAGAACCAGAGTTGGGAATTTTAAAGAGGAGAATTTGATAACACTTCAAAATCTAAAGGATTCCTATTCCCTCTACCAAATTGAAGGAGAAGATTATTATTTAAAAAAGATTATACATCCTATGGAGAAGATGGTTTCCCACGTTCCGAAGATCTATGTTAGGGATACGGCAGTAGATGCTTTATGTCACGGAGCAGATTTAGCTTCTGCTGGAGTATGTTATATTGACGCGAGGATAAAGACAAACACATTTGTAGCGCTAATGACTTTAAAAAAAGAATTAATTGGTTTTGGTACTGCCTTGAAGGATGCGATGCACATTTTTAAAGCAAAATCAGGAATTTTAATAAAAACAAATAAGATCTTTATGGAAAGAGGAATATATCCCCGTTGGGATGATAAGAAAGGCGTAATATAGAAAATATGTTTTTTGTTATGAAGGATAATAAAAACCATTACTATAGTCGGTTACCCGATGTAAATGTTAAAATTTATACTATATCCGAAAGTCTCAGAAGACATCTTTTTATATTTAAAACTATTACTGGAGTTTTCTCTTTTAAAAAGATAGATTTAGGCACTAAGGTTTTTATTGAGCATATGTTTATTCCGTCAGGATCAACAACATTATTAGATTTAGGATGCGGATATGGTCCCATAGGGATTGTACTAGCTTATAATTCACCACAGAGTACTGTTTATTTAATTGATATTAACAAACGAGCAATTTGGTGTACTAGAGAAAATATTAATATAAATATACCAAATAGAACAGGAAAAACAAAAACTTTTTATGGAAGTTATTTTGAACCAATTGAGAATACAGATCTGAAGTTCGATGGAATATATATTAATCCTCCCTTACGACAAGGAAGAAAGAGCTTTTTAGAACTCATTTCTCACATTCCAAGCTATTTAAAGCCTAATGGAGTACTCCAATTTGTGATAAAGAAGAAAATGGGTGCATTGTTCATTCTAAACTATTTTAAAAATACTTTTCAAGATGAAAAAATTGAAATTATATGTAAAAGGAGCGGCTATTGGGTTTTTAAATGCTTTGAAAATTAAGAGATTTTATTTAATCCTCAATCAAAATTAGTAAAGTATAATGATAAAATTTTTTAGAAAAGAATGATTTCTTATTTTATAATTTGCAAAAAGAGAAGATTTTTCCTTGACAAAGAAGAAACAAATCGATGTTTTACTCCATAAATTCGTACCTAAACATGTTCTATTGACTAAAGATGAATCACAACAACTTTTAGATAAATATAATATAGAAGTTAATGATTTACCTCAGGTATTTGAAAAAGATCCGGTCGCAATCGCTATTGGAGCAAAAGAAGGGGATATCATCAAAATTATCAGGGATTCCAATACAACTGTTAAAAAGGTAAATTATTATCGTTATGTTAAAAAGGAAAAAGTGTAATTTCAAATTCTTTACATTTTATAATTAAATTTAGCAAGGTTTAATGATTTTGAGTTCTGAAAAATTATCTAATAAAAATAAGTGGATTATTTTAAAAAGTTTATTTGATGAAAAGGGCTTAGTTCGTCAACATTTGGATTCCTATAACAATTTTATTGAATATGAAATGCAAATAATTGTTGATGAATCTGGAGAGGTCGTTCCTGATATACCTGGATTTAAAATTAAATTTGGCAAAATAAAGGTGGGTGTCCCAAAAGTAAGAGAAGCTGATGGCGCTACTATGGAGATTACTCCTATTGAGGCTAGAATTAGAGAGTTAAGTTATGCTGCTGATATTATTCTGGAAATGACCCCAATTACTATTGATGAACGAACACAGAGAGAGGAAGCTGAAGAGACTCTTAATATCTATATTGGAAAGATCCCTATAATGTTAAAAAGCTGTCGATGTCCGTTAGAGAAATTATCTGAACCTGAGTTAATAAATCGAGGTGAAGACCCCCTCGATCCAGGAGGATATTTTATAATTAATGGTACTGAACGTGTTTTAGTTACACAAGAGGATCTTGCACCTAATAGAATATTAGCAGAAGAAGCAAGTAGAAGTTCAAGTGCAACACATCAAGCAAAAGTTTTTTCAACTAGAAGCGGATTTAGAGCTCCAGTTACTATTGAGAGAAAAAAAGATGGAAATTTAAGAGTTTCTTTTCCTTCAGTCCCAGGAAAAATTCCTTTAGCTATTCTTATGAGGGCTTTAGGGTTACATTCGGATAGAGAAATATTTGAAGCTATATCTGAAAATGATGAAATCCAGAAAGAGTTAATCCCAGTAATTGATGTTGCTTCTGAGATTCAAGTATTAAAGGATCCTGAAAAATCCCAACAAAACGCACTTGATTATATTGGAAAGAGAGTAGCAATAGGACAAACAAAAGATTATCGTATTAGGAGGGCGCTTCAAGTTTTAGATAGATACCTTTTACCTCATATAGGTAATGATGAGGAGGATCGAATTAAAAAAGCTTATTATTTAGGACAAATGGCACAAAAAGTAATGGAACTTGCCCTGGGATTGAGAGAATCAGATGATAAGGATCATTATGCCAATAAACGATTGAAACTAGCTGGTGAATTATTTACTTCATTGTTTAGAGTTGCTTTTTTAAACCTTGTAAAAGATATTAAATACCAATTGGAAAGAACTGCAGTTCGAGGAAGAGCACCGAATATAAAAACTGCTGTTAGAGCAGATGTAATAACTGAAAGAATTCGACATGCATTGGCTACGGGTAATTGGGTTGGGGGAAAAGCTGGTGTAAGTCAACTTCTAAATAGAACGAATCATGTTGGAACATTAAGCCATCTAAGAAGAGTTATATCTCCATTAAGCCGAAGTCAACCACATTTTGAAGCCAGAGATTTACACCCTACACAATGGGGTAAAATATGTCCTGCTGAAACCCCTGAGGGTCCAAATTGTGGATTAGTTAAGAATCTTGGGTTAGCATCGATAATTTCAGTTGGTACTGACGAAAAAATAATTGAGAATATCTTAATAGACTTAGGAGTAATACCTATAAATGAAGTAAAAAATGTGAAAGGAGATAAAGTTAAAGTCTTTTTAAATGGAAAATTAGTTGGAATACACCAACAACATAATCCTTTTATTCGTCAACTCAGAGAAAAACGTAGGAAGGGAGAAATTGGACAGCATGTCAACATTGGATATTATCATGATTCGAAAGAAATACAAATCAACTGTGACGCTGGAAGAGCAACTAGACCATTATTTATTTTAAAGAATAAAAATATTTTAGTCACCAAAGAAGATATTGAGAAATTAAAACAAGGTAAATTTATTTGGTCAGATTTAATCAATAAAGGTGTTATTGAATACTTAGATGCTGAGGAAGAAGAAAATGCATATATAGCAATGTTTGAAGAAGATATTGAAGCAGAACATACTCATTTAGAAACATCCCCTGCTGCAATTCTGGGGATTTGTGCATCAATAATTCCATTCCCCGAACATAATCAATCTCCTAGGAATACATATGAAGCAGGGATGGTTAAACAAGCATTAGGTTTATTTGCTGCGAATATGCATTTAAGGCTTGATACTCGGGGGCATACACTTCATTATCCACAACAACCTTTGGTAAAAACAAGTCCTATGGAGATAATTGGGATAAATAAAAGACCAGCGGGACAGAATTTTATTATTGGGATGATGAGCTTTGAAGGATTCAACATAGAAGATGCAATTATTATAAATAAAGCCTCGATTGAAAGAGGTCTTGCGCGTAGTCATTTCTTTAGAACTTATGACGCAGAAGAAAGAAAATATCCAGGAGGAGAGGTAGATAAATTTGAAATACCTGAACGAGGTGTAAGAGGATTCAAATCTGCTGAATCTTACAGATTATTATCTGAAGTAGATGGTATAATTGAGCCAGAAACGCAAGTAGATGGGGGAGATGTATTAATAGGAAGAACTTCTCCACCTAGATTTATCAAATCCTATGAAGAATTTGAATTAATGCAACCGAACCGGCGTGAAACTTCAAAAAATATGCGTCATAATGAAAAAGGAATTGTTGATACAGTGATTATATCAGAAACTGTCGATGGCAATAAATTAGTTAAAATTAAAGTAAGAGATTTAAGAATTCCGGAATTAGGAGATAAATTTTCCTCTCGACACGGTCAAAAAGGAGTATTAGGTCTAGTTGTTGATCAAGCTGACATGCCATTTACTTCCTCTGGAGTCATTCCAGATATTATCGTAAATCCGCATGCTATGCCTTCAAGAATGACCTTGGGACAACTTTTCGAAGGTATAAGCGGAAAGATTGCGTGTACAACGGGAAAATTAGGAGATGCAACAGCATTTGAATGGACAGATATAACAAAACTTCAAGAGCAATTGGTACAAGCGGGATTTGAATTCAACGGAAGGGAGGTTATGTATAATGGAATCACAGGAGAGAAGTATGAAGCGGGAATTTATTGTGCACCAATTTATTATCAAAAGTTATATCATTTAGTTGCTGATAAACTTCATGCAAGAGCAAGAGGACCAGTTCAGATTTTAACTAGACAACCTACAGAAGGTCGTGCTCGTGAGGGTGGTTTGAGATTCGGAGAAATGGAAAGGGATTGTTTAGTGGGTCACGGATCTGCTTTATTACTTAAAGAACGACTTTTAGATGAATCAGATCGAACAGTGATTTTAGTTTGCGAAAAATGTGGGCTTTTAGCTGTATATGATCGAAATAGAGATAAGAGATATTGTCCTGTATGTGGGGAAGGAACGATTATCTCTAAGGTTGTTTGTTCCTACGCTTTTAAATTGTTATTGCAAGAAATGATGTCATTAGGTCTAGCTCCAAGACTAAAACTCAAAGAAAAAATCTGATATTTAGGAAATATATATAAAATATTTATTTTTTGGGTTTAATAACGGAATCTGATAAGAGTTCCATCTAAATAATTGAAAAGAAAAAAAAGTAGAAAATTATAAATTTTCACATATTCTAAAAGCCTACTCCTAAGAATGTGTACAATTCAGGAATCAAACTGTACATGATATATAGTAGGAATAGTATAAGTAAAGAAACCCAAACTGATTTATCCCAAGGAATATCAATTAAGAATTTCACAAGTACTAGAAGAATGAGGAATCCTACAACAGGAACTAACATTACTAGAAAATTTGATCCTCCTCCATCTATTGCATTCCTAATTTCGGCTAAAGCGTCTCCAATAGCGCCCAACACGCTTCCTAGCACATTTAAAACTACTGGTAGGAGTAGTACCACAATAAAAGCTAATAAAATAATCATGAATTTTTTATCTGACGCTCTAGTTTTAGACTCTAGTAGAAGAACCACGATATAAATTATTAAAGCCACTAGTACTGTTGCTAATATTAACCATAAAATAAAAATCAAAGGCTCAGCATTTTGAAACAGCATAATAATTTCCAAATTTTAGTTTTTTTCAATACTTTTTAATTATAGAATTTTTAATAAAAATACAACTCTTCTTCTTTTTTAAACCTTGACAAAACAAATTATAAATGCAAAAGATTTAAAATTCACGACCTCAATCACGTGATGTCAAAAAAAATACTCATCTACAAACCCCAAGATAATAACAAAAAATGAAATGCAAATCCTAAGAAAATTGAAGTAATTATAATACTAATTACGGAAAGGCGTACTGACACTTCTCTTCCATATTTAGAATAAATAATTAATACTATTAAAGAAATTAATCCTATGAAAAGAAATATCCAACCGAAAATCCAAATAGATAAGGATGGTAAACTAGCCATAATATTATGATTTGATTTTTTTTTAATCCGTATTTTTAGATATGTTTTATTTTTTTTTAAGTTTTTTTTTATTAAGAAAAAATTTTATATTTGTAATCTTTTGATATTAAATAAATAGAACATAATTTATTTTGTATGAAAATTTACCGAAAGTAACAATGCATTTCTTAAGTAAAATTATTCAAACCCCTATATTTAAAGATCCAGCAAAAAATCATATTAGTGTTCATCGTCACTTTTATAGGTATTCTAAAGGCGATTTTATAGGACCAGCTTTGAAAATTTCTAAAACTAAGGCTAAAATAACACTTAAAGGAAGTCATGAATATGAAGATTTGATTCTTGAAATAATGTCAAATAACATTTCAAATCCAAAGGAAAACTTTGAGATTAAAGGACGATTAATTAGTGGTTCTGACGTAAATGAAATAATAACATCGTTAGGTTTTAATTGGCATTTAAAGAGGTCAACTGGACAAACGAAAAATTATAAAGCAGAAATTTTAGATAATATTAATAAAACTATATTGTTGGATTGTGTTGAAGCATTTCGAGAAACTAGTTATTTTTTAATATCATTTAACATTAACCCCACCTGTAAAGTAATTACGAAAAGGAAGATACCTCAACCTTCTAAAAAGAAAATTGATGAAGATGTTGTCAATAAACGAATTCAATTTTGCACTGGGTATATTAATAATACTGATGTAAATCAGAGTAATATTTTAACATTAGCTTTACCTGATTTTAAACAAAATATACCGGAAAAATGGAAATCGATTACAATTTTTAACAACTATAAAATAACAGATATAGAACTTCCTAAAAATATTAAAGATTCTAGAGAACTTAGAATAAGGGCTGTTAGAAAAGGTAAAATCTTCCGTTCCATTGATATAGATGGTGAAATTATCGAAAAACAATACTCAATTGTTGTATAATTGGAAGTGAAGTTTTTTTTTAACCTTTCTAGTAAAAATTAAATTTTATAAAAGATTTATCCAATCAAGTTCAATCTAAATGTTTATGAGGTTAATTTAAATTAAAGAATTAAATCCCTTTTTAAAGTCTTTTCTATATATTATTGGGGGGGATGTAGCAATTTATGTCGGAATGGAACTTTTAAACTCAAAATCTATGGATATCACTGATGAAGATATAACTGAAAAAATAAGAGAGTACGTTAAGGACACGGACATCGATTTCGAACCTGATGATAAGGAAATTTTAAAATTAAATACTGTAAGGAAGACTCTTTATAAATTATATTCTGAAAAACTAGCTCAGTTTAGGCGCATTCGTGATAAATCTACTGGATGGTTTATCTATTACTGGTGGCATGCGTTCGACTTATTTGAAGAAATATTCATTGAAAAAAAGAAATTAATTGAAAGCAAATTAAGAGATAGGTTACAATTTGAAGAAAACAATTATTTTTTTATATGTAAAACATGTCAAAAGTCTAGCATTAAATATAATTTTGATGAAGCTTTCGAGCGGAACTTTAGATGCCCTGATTGTGCTAGTCCATTAGAGGCACAAGATAACCAAGCAATTATTGGGTTCTTAAAGAATAAGATAGCAATAAACCAGAATATAAATCCTTCGATAATTCAATGAATTAGTCATATTTTTTGACTTAAATTAATTGTATACGTTGCTAGGTTAAATTTTTACCTATCTAACTTGATCCTTACAACATAGATATGACATAATTTAAACAAATTTTTAACTATTATGAAAGTAAATAATGCAATAGGTAAAATACGATACGGTACATGTTCGAAAGATTGCTATGGATCTTGTGTGTTTAGAGGAGTATGGGATGATAAAGCTCCAGAATATAAATTTGTTTCTGCCAATCCTCTTAAGGATCACCCTTTTACACAAGGATTCTTCTGTCCAAAGTATAAAAAAAGAGAAAATTTATTATATCATCAGGATCGATTGAAAGAGCCTTTAATGCGGGATGGTCTGAAATCCAAAAATAATTTTAAACCAATTTCTTTTAAAGTCGCATTTGACATCATTAGTGAAAAAGTTTTAACTATTTTAGAGAAAAAGAATTCAAATTCAATTATAGCAGCCTTTTATGCGGGGAATTCGGGGTTAATTTCAAGATATGCTCCATTACGATTTTTTGGGAATATTATGGCTACAATTACAAGGGAAGGGATTTGTAATGAGGGAGGTTGTACCGGATTAGCTGATTTATTTGGAACATATTCAATAACAAACCCTTTTCAATTAGATGCTAAGGAAACTAATTTAATTGTGATCTGGGGGAGTAATTTATCTGAAAGTAATATTCATGCATATAATTTTGTCAAGCATGCATTAAGAAACGGAACTAAACTGGTAGTAATTGATTCACGACGTACTAGAATCGCTGAGAAAGCTCATAAATTCTTGCATATATATCCCAGTACTGAGCATTTATTAGTAAAATTGATATTAAACGAAATAGTTATCCACAATGCTTATGATGATAATTTTTTAAGAAATCATGTCGATTCCTACGAATCTATTTTTCAAGAAGTTAAAAATATTAATAGGATAAAATTATTGGAACAAACTGGAGTTAAGCATCAAATTTTTCATGATTTCGTAGATTTACTAATAGAATTCAAACATCACACTATTTTTAATATTGGATATGGTATTCAAAAAGATTTCTTTGGAGGAAGAATGGTTAGATCCATTGCTTTAATACAAATAATGCTAGGAAACATAGGAAAACCAGGAACAGGAATAATTTATTCTCAGAGTGATTTTTTAAACCCTTTAATTCAACCTCTTCAGAATTATATCACTAAGATAAATGAATATGAAAAGATAAATGAGATTCCACTGATAAATTTAGGCAGTGAATTATTATCAGGGAATTATCAACTTCTTTTTATATACAACTTTAATCCTGCAAGTTCTTTACCTAATCAAAACCAGTTAAGAGAAGCATTGTTCAGAAAAGATTTATTTGTAATTGTTTTAGATATGTTTTTGAACGAAACAACCAAATATGCTGATATTGTTATTCCAGTAAAATTTGACTTGGAATCCCATGATCTTATATCTTCATATTACATTCCTAGTTTATCGATAAATATAGGAGGACCGTGTTCATATCAATACTGTATGTCTAATTATGAGTTCTTTCAGAAGTTAGCCATTAAGATTGGATACGGTAACCTCACTCTGTTTCAAGAAAAAGAAGAAGAGATTTTAAATTACTGTTTAAATATGTTACCTCAAATTATTCAAAAGGAACTTAAGGATAACGGATATTATATACCTTTTAATAGAAATTTTGTTCCTTTTGAGAATTTAGAATTTCCTTCAGAGAACAACCAAATCAGAACATTAGGACCACATTTTAAATTTGGGAGTAAAGTATTAACTCAAAGGTTCGAAAGAAATAAAAATGAATTCTTGTTACTTACTCCAGCTCATCCTCATTTTTTACATTCTCAACTAAAACAATTGCATCCAAAATTTATAACAGATTTTGATTACATTTTTTTGCCTTTAAAAGACACAAACAACTTGAACTTAACAACTGGGGACAGGGTGATTGTTTCGAATAATTATGGTTCAGGTGAATATAAGGTAATGGAATCGGCTTCTTTAAAATCTGGTACAGCGCTAATATATTCAGGATTATCATCATCATTAGAGGGATATTCAAATGCCAACTTATTTATATCTGAAAAGCCAGAAGAGTTGGGTCTTTCAGGAGCATATAATTCTGCCTTAGTTAAAGTATCAAAAATTAATTTTTAATTAATTAAAGAGGAAAAGGATAACGGTTATTTTTTTTTTTTAATAAATGCAATATCTCCAAGGGAAGTTCCTGATGTTTTCTTCATGTATTTACTACCTTGAATATTAGCGTCAATTGAATCCCCTTTCTGCAATAATTTTATATTATATACTTCTTCTATCTTTTTAGCAAGTTTTAGTGTGGGCTTAGCTTTTCCCGATTCAATTCTACGCAATAACGAGGGTTTTTCATTTAATTTTTGTGCAAATTGATCTTGATTAATTCCAAGCGAATCTCTTGCAGTTCTTATTTTCTTTGCGAAATCAGGAACGATTTCTATATTATCTTTAATGTTATTTGTATAGATTCTTCTCTGGGGGGAATTAATTTTATACGGGGTGTGGTTCTTTCTACTAGTTTTACCCGTAGAAGGTTCAGGCATTTTAGTTCCATGTAGGGCACAATTGTGACAAACAGTAATTTTAGCCCCTTCTATTAAAACTCTTTGCCCCTTACCCCAAATAATACTTCCACATATAGGACATTCTTTATCAAGTTCGTTATATCCTGGTTTTGGCATAAGTTTGAAATAAATATGTATTAATGAAAGAACAGTTTCTTAAATATAGATTTTGAATAAAAATTCTTATAATTTATGGTTTTTATAGCATTATAAAATATAACCAAGAAATTTTTTAGAAATCAAGATTTTTACGTAATGTTATAGATGTAACCTTAAATTTAAAAGATTAAATGTTTATTATTAAAATAAAGCATTTTCTTAAAATTTTAAATTAAAGTAAGAATTGAAGGGGTATATTCTTCTTGACTACGACGAAAGATAAAAGGAAAAAAGAAGAAACAAAAGATGGAGAATATTTAATTACTTATACACGTCATCTAGAAAAAAGACTTAGAAACTTAGAGACAGAAAAACAGCTTTTAGATGCAGAGCGTTTAAGATTAGAACAAGAATTACATAGTTTAAGAAATGAAATTGATAGATTAAGAGAACCTCCATTAGTATCTGCTACTATAATTGATTTTTTAGATGAGAAAGGGAGAGCAATTGTAAAAAGTTCAACTGGCCCTAGTTTTGTGGTTAATACTAGTAGGAAAGTGAAGAATGAAAAACTAACTCCAGGTATGAGAGTCGCTTTAAATCAGAGAACTTTCGCAATCATGGAAGTTTTACCAACAAAATTGGATCCTTTTGTTAAAGGGATGGAAGTAATTGATTCAATTCCAGATATTTCATTCGCAGATGTTGGAGGTTTGGAAGACCAAATACAGGAAGTTAGGGAAACTGTAGAATTACCTCTAAAGAAACCGGAAGTTTTTGAAAGAATTGGAATCGACCCTCCTAACGGAGTTTTATTATACGGTCCTCCAGGAACTGGAAAAACTCTATTAGCAAAAGCTGTTGCTCATGAAACAGAAGCTACTTTTATTAGAATAATTGGATCTGAATTAGTTCAGAAATTTATAGGAGAAGGAGCTCGATTAGTTAGAGAGATATTCAATTTAGCTAGACAGAAAGCCCCCACAATATTATTTATTGATGAGTTAGACGCTATTGGATCTCAAAGATTAAAAATTGCTACATCTGGAGATAGAGAAGTACAAAGGACTCTGATGCAATTATTAAGTGAATTAGATGGTTTTGAAGAAAGAGGTGATGTTAAGATTATTGGTGCCACAAATAGAATCGACATTTTAGACCCGGCATTATTAAGACCTGGAAGATTTGATCGAATGATTGATTTTCCCATTCCCGATGAACAAGCAAGAGAAGCCATTTTAAAAATTCATACAAGATCATTAAGGACTGAAGAAAATATTGAATTTAAAAGAATGGTCAAATTAACAGAAGGAGCAACTGGTGCAGATATAAAAGCAATATGTACAGAAGCCGGTATGTTCGCCATTAGAAAAGAAGCTGATAATATTATTAACAAAGACTTTTTAGATGCTATTGATAAAGTTATGAATAAGGTTAAAGATAAATGGGCTGAATCTAGACTTTACTCATAGTTTTTATAATCTATATATATACTGTTTTCTTTTCTTAATTTAATTAATAGACTTATTAAAAATACAAGCAAGTATGAACCTCAAATTACTTTTAGGCCTCAGACAAATACGGGCGATATCAGATTATCAATTTGGAATAGATGTGACTGATATTCTTTTTGATGATATAAAGAATATTCACCTTGAAAGGTCTTTAAAAACAAAAAAAATTAGGTATATTTATGAAAACAATAATTTAATCCTTGTATTGAGACCAAAAAATGGTCTATTTACTTTAAGTTTATATTCAGCTAAGAAAGTAATTGAGAAAATTTCACCTCCAAAATTAAGAATTATTGTTTTAAACGAAATATCGGAATTCATAAAAAGAGGGAGAAATGTTTTTTGTAAACATATTATTGACTATGATAATGAGTTAAGACCATTAGATGAAGTAATTATAGTCAATCAAGATGATGAATTATTAGCTATTGGGAAATTAAAAATTCCTATACATTTTGTAAAATCTTTTTCAAGTGGTGTTGCTGTAGATGTTAGAAAAGGTATATATAAATCGAAAATTTAAAGTTCCTTTTTGGATATATTTTAATATATTTAATTATAAAAGAAGGGGAAAAAATTGGTAAAGTTACCAAAAGAAATGCAGAATAAAATGAAAAGTAAGCCTAAACGCACACAACCAGTAAAGAAACGAGATGGTCAACAGTTTGGATCAAGACAAATGCGTAGAAGAATGTCTCAACAAGGAATTGACATGGATCAAATCGATGCAACCAGAGTCATAATTGAAGGGTCAGAAAAAACATTAGTTATCGAAGACCCCGAAGTTGTAATGATGAAGCAAGCAGGTCAAGAAATATATCAGGTAATTGGGCATGCAGAAGAGGTATCTCCGGAAAGTATATCAAATGAAAATAAAGAGATGATTGAAGATTTACCTACCTTAGAAGAATCTATTATAAAACCAACAATAACTGAAAACGATATTATGTTGGTAGCTAGTCAAACAAATGTGGATATAGAGGAAGCAGAATCAGTATTAAAAGAATGCAATGGAGATATTGCTAAAGCAATTTTATCCATAAAGGAAAGATCCTAGACTATATTTGGATTAGTCTTTCTTGAACAATAAAGATTAAGAATTATGAAATTTTTAATTACGAAACAGCATTTATAGTAATTTAATATGTCAAAATTCAAGAAAACACGAACAGAACATTTGCCAATTACTTCCGAATTAGATATTAAATTTGAAAAAATAATTCAATTTTCTGGTTGGATATTTTTATTAGGCTTACTGGGTTTTATGACTGGTTGGGTACTGCTAGGTAACATATTAAATATTATTGAATTAGAAATGTCTGTTAGTATTTTCACCTTTATCATTTTTACTGGGATTAATTCTGCTGTTAGTTTCGGGTTAGCAACTAAGCTTAAAAACAATAGAGATAAGAAGAAAGAATTTTTCCTCGACTGGTTGCTAGGAGAATTCCTATTCTGTATGTTTACTATTTTTGCTCTGGCTGTTTATCAATGGTAAAGTAATCTATTACCAACCGTTTAATGTTATATTAGCCATTAAATTCCTATTTATAATCTTCCCTTGAGGGAGAAAAGACATCAATTACTTCGGCATTTTCTAATATTAGAGCCCCATGTTTTTCATTTGAATTAAATACGTAACTACCACCTTCTACAACTATAAATTCATTGCCTTCAGTAATAAATTTAATTTGTCCTTTAATTATATACCCTACCTGGTGTTCTATATGACTATGTAATGGGATTTCAGCATCTTTCTCAAGGATAAAATGACATAACATTACCGAATCGTTATATATTAATGTTTTTCGATATACTCCTTTTAATTGATTTACTGATTGAACATCATTTCTATTAATAGAGGATTTAGTCATGGTAGATTGAGCTTAGATAATGATTTTGCATAATTTTTTATTTATAAATATTAAATACTAATTCCTATAAAGGTTTGACTTTATAACCTGAGACTAAGTCTTCGACAAAATTTATTAAAGCTTAGGTTTTAGAGAATAATTAAATTAGAAATTGAAAAGTCTCTGTATAATTAATAATTTGCTTATGATTTTAATAGCCAGCCATCTAAATTTCGAGCAAAGAGTTAATAAAATAAGTTTAAATTATAGAAACAAATAAATTTTTATATCAAAAGAGGTAAAATATTAACGATAATAAACAATTAATAAAACACTAAATTCAATTCATATTACCGACAAATCAATTTAGTGGAAAATAATATTCTATATCGTCCTATTATAAACAAACAGATATAATTAAAAAAAAGATGGTTAAGATTGGTTTTGGTCCCAGAATTAGAAACGTTAAAAAATAAAGAAGTTAAACCTCTTAAACGTGATTATGTTACAAAATTATTGCCTCGCGTTTTCAGGACTGAAGGTGATGTTGTATCCTTTGATCCTACTAAAGTTGAACAAAGCCTTATAATAGAGACTGGTTTAGATCAAAAATCTGCTGATATTATAACAGAATTAGTTGTTAGGAGAATAATTTCTTCTGGTATTAAATTTCTATCAGGTCCACATATTAGGGAAATAGTATGTTCAATTTTATCGGAACAACACTATGAAGAAGAACGTAAAATTTATACCAGAATAGGAATGCCATTAATGGATTATGAGGCTATTCTGGAATATGGAGTAAATGAAAATTCGAATCAAGATATGAATCCTGAGAGTATTCATCATTGGGCTGCGAATAGAATATCAGATGAATATGCGCTTTTAAGAATTCTTGATTCTGAAGAAGCACAAGCTCATCTATATGGTGATATTCACATACATATGCTTAGATACTTCGATTTAAGACCCTTTTGTCAGGAATGGGATCCTAGAATGATTCTTGAACATGGTTTACCACCTGTTGAGAGTTGGGCACATTGTAGTAAATCAGGACCTGCAGGAAGTCTACGTGTAGCTGTTACTCACCTAGCTAAATGGCTTGGGATTATTCAAGGCGAGTTTAGTGGAGGTCAAGGTTATGATTATATAAATACTTTTTTAGCTCCTTATGCGCGGGGTATTTCTGATAAAGAGATTGAACAGTCTATGCAGTGTTTAATTTTTGAAACTAATCAAATTTTTGCAGCGAGAGGAGGACAAGTACCATTTACTTCAATATCATGTACTCCGACAGTTCCAGAGGGGTTATTAAATATTCCTGCTATTGGACCTCATGGAAAATTCATTGGAACTTATGGAGATTATAAAAATGAATGTCTTAAACTTTTTGATGCTCTTACTGACGTTTATATTCAGGGAGATCACAACGGGAAATTATTTGCATTCCCAAAACATGAAATTAAAATTAAAGAAGAATGGTTACGAGAATTTGAACCATCTTATCTTAAAGTAATGGAAGAAGTTGCCACTATGGGAACACCTTATTTTCTCAATATGTGCCCAGAGTGGATGCCAGATGAGATTCATAGTCAATGCTGTAGAAAATTTTTAAGTGGAAATCAAATAATTGAACAATGTATTTTAGATCCTGAAAAAAGGAAAGTCGCCAATATTTGGGAGAATTATGTTACTATTGGTTCACTACAAAGTGTTAGTTTGAATCTTCCTCGGTATGCATATATCTCTAATAATGAAGGAGATTATTTTAAAGTATTAGATGAGAAAATAGAGCTTTCTGCAAGAATATTGCGTAAGAAGTGGTCTTTAATAGAGAAAAGATTAAAAACGGGGCATTTACCTCTATGTAGTGGTAAAATAAATGGTAAAGCTATTTTTAATTTAAGAAATCAGAATCTCTCTATAGGATTTACCGGATTAAATGAAGCTGTAAAAAGTATAACTGGATATGAATTGCACGAAGATAATACTGCTTATAATTTTGGTAAACGCATACTGAATTATCTAGTTGTCAAGTGTAATACTATGACAAAAAGAGATAATAAATATTACTCTCTGTGGGAACAACCTTCAGAATCAACCGCAAATCGTCTTGCTAAATTAGATTTAAAACATTTTCCCAAGAAGGCTATTGTTCAATCAAATGGTAAATCTGCTTACTACACAAATTCAGACCATCTTAGATATGATGCAAATATTCCATTATCAGAGAGGATTAAGAAACAAGGAGATTTCCATCCAATCGTGAATGGTGGTGTTATTACTCATATCTGGCTTGGTGAACAAAAACCTGATATCCAGGGGTTATGGGAGTTAACAAAGAATATCTGCCTAAATACAAATACAGCGTATTTCGCATACACTTCTGATTTTATCTACTGTCCACAATGTATAAAAATGTTCAGGGGGAGTCAATTCACATGCCCTCAATGTTTTTCTCAGGATGTAAAAGTATATTCAAGAGTAACTGGATACTATAGTGAAGTAAATAGATATAATCCAGGGAAAAGAGCGGAATGGGAAGCTCGAAAGCGAGAAAATCTTTTTTATTAACTTTAAATTATTATTTATACAAAATATTTGAAATAAATGGCTTTTTGATGAAAATAGAGAATTCGCTAGTTGAAATTCAGAAGCTTGTAAATAATTGGATCGTTGAGCATGGAGGGTATTGGCCCCCATTATCCATGATATGTGCTATTATGGAAGAATTAGGTGAAGTCGCAAAGGAAGTAAACTCATTAGAGGGATATAAACCTAAAAAATCTGAGAGAAAAAATACTAAGCTTGGTGAAGAGTTGGCAGACCTTCTTTTTTCCATAATTTGTATTGCGAATCATTATAAAATAGATTTAGGGAAAGAACTAATTAATACAATTAATAAATTTGCAGAAAGAGATTCTAATCGATTTTAAACAATTTTAGAGAAATTGAATATATTGATTAAATTTTCTTACTTATTTTAGGTTCTTATCAATCCAAATTTGAGGGTAGCTAAGATAACGTTTCTAAATGTTGTAGATAGTGAAAAAATATATTTAAGGCAGATTATTATTTAATATTTAGAAATATATTTTTAGGGACTTTTATTTCAAATTTTCGGATTTAATAATATGGGGAAAGATAAAAAAAATATTGGAATAAAAACAGCTCGGTACTTCACTAAAACCTGTTTTAAGTGTGGTTTTGAATACCCAAATTGGTTTACTAACTGCCCAAAATGTGGTGTAGCTTGGGATGATAAAGAAATAGAAGCAACTTCTTCTAAAGAAGCCCAGAAAAAATTGATTAAAATTATCGTAAAAATCACTGAAGATGATTTTAATAAAGCAATTCATAAAATAAATTTAATTTTTAGTGCCGATCAGGGAAAATCATGGTATCAAATGGAGATGGCCTCTAAAACAGATTTCTATTTATCAGAAATAGCGGAAATTCCAGTAGGATCAGTTATAATATATTATATAGAAGTTTATTTAGAGGATGGAGAAAAAATAATTGAGAATAATGATAGTAAATATTATTACTATAAAGTTGGAATACCTATCAGTGAAACTGCTATAAAACCTACAAAAGTAGAAGATCATATAATAAAAGAAAATATAAAAAAAAAACCAATTCAACCACAACAATATAGTAAAATCCCTAAAGAATCGCTAAGTCCGAAAACTTATGTCACTCGAGATATGATCGAGGATTCTTCAAGGATTATATTAGAAGATATTAAAGTTCCATCAAGGGAATTATCTCAAGAAAAAACTTCTGAGAACATAACAATTTTCGGTAAACCCCAAACTAGAATTGATCCAGAACTCAAAATTTGTACACATTGCAATTCAAAGATTAAAAAAATGTGGAGTATTTGCCCAATTTGTGGAAAACCTCTTTAATATAATGTTCGATTTGGTTTATAATAAGAAATTAATAAAGAGTGAAATTATAATTTCGATCCACACTTATTACAATATAGATAATCACTCGAGCATATCGATCCACATTTTTTGCATGTAATTGTTTCCATACCAGCTTGCGTCGAAGAATTATTTTGGATAGGAGTAAAAGTGTTAGGAGTTGTCTCAGAATCCCCAATATTTGGAATTATTCTTAATTTGCTTGATTCTTGAGATTTGTTTTCTTCTTTTTCTGAAAATGGCACAAAGGAAGCAATAACCTTTTTTTCAGGCTCATCAGTTTTTTGTGATAAAGCCTGAAATAGTGAAGGAGTAGTAGAACTATCTTTTTCTGGCCCTAATTGTGATGGTAGAGTAGTTTTAGGAAAGATTTTTTCCACTTTTTCTACTTTTTCCTTTTTAGATTTTTCTTTCTTCTCTTTTTTGATCTTCTTCATATCTTCTATTAGCTTTTCTTGTTTTTCCTTCTCTTCTTGGAGCTTTTTCTCTTTTTCATCCTTTTTTTTCTGTTTTTCTTTCTTCTTCTTGTCTTTTTTAGAATGAATTTGGGCAGGTTCTTCAAAAGGAACATTTGCTTGTGAAGAGAATGAATCCTGATGAAAAAGGAAAGGGGTTGTTTTCGGTTGTGATGTTTCTATCGGCTTTACTTCTTGAGGAGGTTGAAAGTCTTTTGGAGCAGGAGCAGGAATTGGGATATTTGAAGTAAATGGGACCGCTCTTGGTTTGTAGGGATCTTCTAGGGTTGGCTCTATATTGGGAGTAGTACTTGCTTCTGATGTGTTATTAGCTAGAATTTCTTCTGGAGTTTTAAATATGAACTCTGCTGGTTGTCCTATAGGTTCTTCTATTTTTTGTTCTGGAATTGGTATTTCTGGTTCATATTCAGGTTCATATGTAGAAATTGATTCAGATAATTCTGTAGAGGCTGGTTCTGGAACAGGTGGAGCAGCATAATCAGGTTCAGGTTCAAATGTAGAAATTGATTCAGGTAATTTATTTGTACCAGGTTCTGGAACAGGTGGAGCAGCATAATCAAATTCAGGTTCAATTTGAGGAGAAACGTTTTCTAATGATTGTGAAGCGGTTAGAGGAATATCTCCTGGAGTAAACACAATTCCACTAGAAACGAGTTGATCGGGAACTCCAGAACCAATCATCAAGCAAGCTAAAATATAAAAACAGTCTCCGACACCTTCCCCCGTTTTGGCTGAAGTTTCCATATAATAAAGATTAAAAGTACCAGTGAAGCTATTGATTTCTTCTAAAGATACAGCTCTTTGATCAATTAAATCACTTTTATTTCCCACTAAAAGTAGAGGAATCTCATTTTTTATGTTTGCTCTTACCTCTTCAATCCATTGAGGTAAATGTTCAAAACTTGCAGAATTTGTAAGGTCAAAGATTAATAATGCTCCCAAGGATCCTCTATAATACATAGGTCTTATCGAGCTGAAACGCTCTTGACCTCCAGTATCCCAAATTTGGAGTTTTGCTCGTATTTGTCCTTCAAGAGCGTCGATTGTGATCGTTTTCACGTGGAAATCCACCCCAATAGTCATTTTATAGTCTTCTGTGAAGAATCCTTTACTAAAGCGTAGTGTTAAAGCAGTTTTACCTACTCCTCCATCTCCTACAACAATCGATTTGAAGAGATAATCATATTCTTCAGCCATTACATGTCATCACTTTATAGTTTATATTGAAATATATCGAGATATTTTCTAATTTCTTCAGTCTCTAATATATTATAACTATAAATACAAATTTATAATTTTGTTTATAAAACGATATTCTGTTCTTATACTAATAACGAAGGAAGATATTGTTGTAATATAAATTCTCAAGGTAAAAAAAAATAGAGAGTCTTAGTGATAATTTTACAAAGAAATCTTAATATTTTATAAGCAAAAAATAAGGCTTCTAATCTAGTTTACGGTCTTCTTCATTATTATCAACTTTTTCAAACCATTGGTTAATTTCTTCTAATTCATCTTGAGGAAATTCATATGAATGCTCTTTGTCAGGATAAAGTCCATTTGTAACTTCATTCCTATATTCTTCCAAAGCACGGCTAATAGATTCTCCAATTTTTCCAAAGTATTTAATAAATTTGGGTTTTATATCTGTAAAAATACCTAACATATCATGTATTACTAGTATTTGACCATCACAATAACGTCCAGCACCAATACCAATTGTTGGAATATTAACGCTTTTTGTTATTAATTTTGCTATTTGCCAAGGGATGCTCTCTAATACAATCGAAAAAACTCCAATTTCTTCAAGATTTTTTGCATCCAGTATCAATTTCTTAGCTGCTTCAATTGTCTTACCTTGAACTAAAAAACCTCCGAATTTATAAATAGCTTGTGGAGTGAGGCCTATATGACCCATAACCTGTATATCTGCTTCGATTATGGCTTTTATAGTAGGACACATTTCTGTTCCTCCCTCAACTTTAACAGCTTCGGCACCACCCTCTTGGATAAATCTTCCTGCGTTTCTTACTGCTTCTTTGATATCAATTTTATATGATAGGAAAGGCATATCCCCTACAATTAACGCATTCGATACTCCACGACTAACTGCTTTTGTATGATGAATCATCTCATCCATAGTTACCGATAAAGTATTACTATATCCAAGCATTACCATCGAAAGTGAATCTCCAACAAGAACAAGATCAATTCCACTGCCATCGACTAATTTTGCAAATGAATAATCATAGGATGTTATGGATACAATCTTTTCACCCTTTTTTTTCTTTTCAATTATATCCTTTATAGTAACTTTTTGTAAAGACATAATTCAAATAAACTATTAGTTATGAAAAATTTTATGTAAATTTCATTTAGTGGATGATGACTCTAAGTGTTATTATTTTTTTCTAATATGAATAATTAATACTCGAATTAATTATAAAATAATATGTTGTAAGCCCTAATTTGGTCATGATAATTATTTATTACTAATACTTTTTAATAATAGCTTCATATAATAATCCTACTAGCTTAATAAAAGAAATTGAGGTTTATGGTGGATCCAAAAAATATTGATTTTTATTCATTAGGTTTCAATTTTATTGAAACTAGAACTATGTTTGTAGCTAATCATATAGATGGAAAATGGGATGAAGGTAAATTGGTACCCTTTGGAAATTTTGAAATTTCACCAGCATCTTGTGTATTAAATTATGGACAAGGAATTTTCGAAGGAATGAAAGCTTTAAGGGGAAAAAATGGAGAGATTTCATTATTTCGTCCTGAAGAAAATGGGAAAAGATTTAATTCTAGTGCTAAAAGGATGTTGATGCCGGAGTATGACTTAGATAAATTCATGGATGCCATAAGAAATGTTGTTAAAGCTAATGAAGAATACATTCCCCCATATGATAGTGGAGGGGCTTTATATATTCGTCCTATATTATTTGGTTATGGACCAATTCTAGGGGTCGCTACAGCAAATGAATTTAAATTAATAATTTTTACTGTTCCTGTAGGACCTTATTTTCCGGAAGGATTTAAAGGGATTAATTTAGAAATATCAAAAAAATATACCAGAGCTGCTCCAGGGGGTACAGGTTCAGCTAAAACACTTTGTAATTATGCAGGAACAATGCTACCAGTAAAAGAGACAAAGGCAAGAGGATTTGCTCAAATTTTATACCTAGATGCTGTCCATATGGAATACATTGAAGAAGTAGGCACAGCAAACTTTTTTGGAGTTATAAATAATAAAGTTATAACTCCTAGAAAAACAGGGACAATTTTAGAAGGAATAACCAGAGAATCGGTTTTATTCTTATCTGAGAAAAAATTAGGAATGGAAATTGAAGAGAGAGAGATATCTTATAAAGAATTATTTGATGACTCTTGTTCTGAAGCATTTTGTACTGGTACCGCAGCAGTTATTACTCCAATCGCTTCAGTTTCATTAGAAAACCAGAAGAGAGTATTTAAAAATGGAGAACCAGGAGAAATCACAAGAAAGTTGTACAATTTGTTAATAGGAATTCAACGTCTAGAAATTGATGACGAATTTGGATGGATTGTTAAAGTGTAGCTTATTGTGTTATATTTTCCATTAATAATCCAAAAGCTTTTTTAACGTTAAAAACAATTTTTTTACTTTAATATTTAAAGAAGAATTAACGGTTTTCTTTAAACCATTCTATTGCAAAATCCACCATTTTTCGTTGTGATAATAACCTTGCTTCAGCTAAACCAACTTGACCAGTAATATAATTGATACTTGACTCAAAATCTTTACCTAATTGTTCAAAATCATCAGTATTGAGATCCAATTCTTTCCATTCTACCCATTTCCTTTCGTTATTTATTAACATCGCCGATCCGTTTAACCCATATTGCTTATTTGGATAATTGCTTCTATATTCGGCAAGGTGAAGAGAGGAATTATTTTCGTGATTAACTCCTACTAATAAGATTTGTCCATCTAGGTCATAAATTCGAGCTAATGGAGAGTCTTCGCCTAGATCGGCTATTAAATGATGTTCTTTTGTAATTAACTCTGCCTGTTTCCCCCAAGCTGCAAAAGATGATACAGGATGGTTACTACGAATCACATAAGGCCATTTTCTAAAAGTATCTACAATGATTCCCATATTTCGAGGAGGAGTTATCTGATTATGATAAGCAGGCATTTCTTTTCGAATTAAATCCCACCAACTTTTAGGGACTGGAGGGTTTTCCCATTTAGATGGAGCTGTATTATCACTTGAAAATGTTGGCATAACTAATATTCCTTTTGAAGTAATGACTTCCATTAAAGCTTTTATAACTGCTACTGGCCCACCAATAGTCCACCCGATTTCACTCAACGAACTATGCATTATAATTATTGATCCATTTTTTATACCGAGTGCTTTAAAATCCTGTTTCAAGGATTTAATGGTATTAGGTTTCGTAGTGAGATTAACTACATCCTCTTCAGATTTTTTTTGTTCTAATCCCATAACACATAAAAATATTAAAAAAAATAAAAGAATTTATAAAAACTCAAGTACGATAATTTAATATTTTATCAAATTATTTTCGACAAAAATAGTAATTTTGAACACTGTTTTTCTTTAAAAAGATCGAATAATTAGTTTCATTATGACAGATACCCATAATTATAGTTTTTTTGGGCAAAAGGTAGGACTAATTGTACAAAGTTCGTCAAAAAACGAGCCTTTTATTTTCTTTAGACTCATTAAAAGTAAGGAAAATGGTACATGGGAAAAACCTAGTAATGGTGAAGGAAAAGTAATTAAATTTTCTATAGAAGAGATGGTATGGATTATTCGAGTGCTTAAAAAAGACGTTCAATTTTGGTCTAGCTTTCATACTTATAAGGACCAAAAAACTCAGATTGCATTCAAATGGGAAGAGGGAGAAAATGGAAAGTTATGGATCCATGTTGGAGCTTATTCAAAAATACTGGATTACTCTCAGTTTAAGGTTTTGGAAATGTTAATGCAACATATTTTAAAAGAAAAAATAGAATTTTCTACAATTAATCAAAGCTTTAATAAGCATGACTCATCAATCTCAAATAATACCATTATGCAAGAAGAGATAATATTAAGAAATGTAGATATGCCTAGTAGAAAAAACCATAACCATAAAATTAACATAAATTCTGAGAGAAATGATAATAATGGAAAGAAAAAGAGTATAAATGGTGTTATAAAAGGCGAAACTGAAAAAGCACTCCTCATTCAATTTGATAACAATTCTGAAATCTGGATCCCTAAATCAACTATTCATTCAGACTTCAATAATGAGAAAAATTTTACTCAGAATTTTACAATCGACACTTGGATTTTACAGAAAAATAAATTTATTTCATGATTCAAAGGAATGATGCCTGAAATTAATCAATTTGACAGATCTAAACAAAAATTTTTAATATATCAAGAACATATTCATTTTTTACCTCATGAAGATGACAATAATGAAATCAATGAAAAACAATATCAATAGCTTTTAGAATCTCAAAAAGTATTAAAGTTTTATAAAATAATCAGTTTGTAGCTTTTGACACTTCAAAGTGAAAGGGAAATTAAAGCTATGATAAAAAATATAATCTTCGATTTAGGAAATGTTCTTTTAGAATTTCAACCAGAAAAATTTTTGCATAGATATTCTGACGATGAGGATTATATTCACGATTTTATTTCTAAAGTAATCAGAAGTAAAGTATGGTTAAACTTAGATCGTGGAACAATCTCTATAGATATAGCTAAAAATGAATTCATCAAGAGATTTCCAAATGAAAATGAGTTTATTAGAGTTTTTTTTAAGCATTGGATGGAAATGTTAACTCCAATCAATGAAAATGTAAAAATATTGCAAGATTTAAAATCAAAAGACTATGAAATTTACATTTTATCAAATTTCATTAAGGAAGCATTCGAATTTGTTACTAAACAATATGAATTCTTTTCATATTTTAATGGTAGGATTATCTCCTGTAAAGTTAACGTTATTAAACCCGAAGCTGAAATTTACCATTTATTATTAGATAAATACCAATTGAACCCTATGGAATGTGTTTTCATTGATGATATCAAGACATTTTTATTGTATGCAAAAAAATTGAATATGGAAACAATCTTATACTTTCCTGGTACGGATTTGCGTTTTGAATTACGGAAGCTTGGAGTTAATATTTAATTTAAAAAAATAGTAAAGATCTTTCTGTATCCTATTTCTTAATAATATCTCCAAGAATAATGTTAATTATTACAATAATTAGTATTCTTACGATATTATTATAGTTTAATAATTCATTTCTCTCAGTGATTTTTAATAAATAAATTATATTTAAAGAACCATGACAGAAAATCATGAATTAATAATGAAAGGTATTAATTTTTGCCCTTTTTGTGATCGTATAGCTCTTACTCTGCCCAAACTAAGTCATTTAGACACCAAAACTCAGATATGTTCTTTATGTGGTCATTTTGAATCAATGCTAGAATTTAAATATCTTTTTGATGCTAATACTAAAAAAAAATTACGAGAACGATTGGCTAATATGAATTCTGAGTTAAAAAGAGTCGAATATAAGAGTTCACATAAATCTCGATATCTAAAGATGATAAAATCCTTGATGATTTCAAATTTAAAACGACTGGATGTTTAATTCTTACTTTTAATTAGTGAAGAAATTTACTCCGATAAACTTTTACATAAAAGATGGTATCCTAGTTTATTTAATTAAATTTTTTATCAAAGTCTCGTTTTTTAAATAATATATTAAACCTCTATATTAAATGTGTGATGAAGAATGAACAAACGAATTGTTTTAATAGGAGCAGGAAGTGCTTCATTTGGACCTGCTACTTTAATGGATCTTAATCTAAGCTCTATAATGTCGGGTTCCACAGTTGTGCTTCATGATATAAATCAAGAGAAATTAGAAATGGTCTATGAAATCATATTAGAAGATAATAAAAAACTTGGAAACAAATTTGAGATTGAATGTACAACTAATAGAGCAGATGCTATTAAAAATGCTGATTTCATAATTTGCTCAATTGAAAAGGGAGATAGATTTGAATTAAGATGGCAAGATAATAAAATACCTAGAAAATCAGGTTCTACTGAGATGATGGCAGAAAATGGTGGTTCAGGTGGGTTTTTCCATAGTGCGAGACAGATTCCAGAAATAGTTAATATTGCTAAAGATGTTGAAAAAATATGCCCTAAGGCTTTTTTTATCAATTATTCTAATCCAATGTCTAGAATCTGCCTTGCAATTAAGAGAACTGTCCCCAATTTAAAATTCATGGGACTTTGTCATCAAATAGGCTTACTAACAGCCCATCATTTATCAAAAATGTTAAATAGAGACCTAAAGGATATCCAAATTACTACAGGAGGTTTAAATCATTTTGCTTTTATAATGAATTTAAAGGATTTAAAGTCTGGAGAAAATCTTATGCCAGAATTTAATTTGAAATGTTTAGAATATTTTGAGGATAAATGGGATCGATTTCATTATGCCGATCTAACCTTTGAAGTGTATAAAAGATGTGGTTGTTTTCCTTATGTAGGTGATAATCATCTCTGTGAATATTTACAAATGGGATCTCAATATACAAAAATCCAAGATATAATAGATTGGATAACTAGAATGGAACAAGTCAATAAAGGAGGAAATGCACGCCTAACAAAATATTATAGGAGATTGAAAAAAGGAACTTATCCTCGGAAGGGATTATTCATGAAAAATCCTTCTGGAGAGAGGGCAATTCCGATAATTGAGGCTATTTGTGAGGATAAAAACTCTTATGAAACTGCTGTGAATATTCCAAATGATGGTATTATTGAAAACCTACCGCAAGATTTGGTGATTGAATGTTCAGGGATTGTTAATAAGAATGGAATAAAAGGAATAAAGCTAGGCAAGATTCCTAAAAGTGTTGCTGCCCTGCTCCGTATAGAAGCGTCAATACAAGATATTTGTGTTGAAGCAATTTTAAAAGAATCTAAAGACCTAGCATTAGCGAGTATAGCCCTTGATGTAAATTGTGGTAATTTTGAAATGGCAGAAGCAATATTTGATGAAATGACAAAACTTCAGAAGGATTATCTACCTAGTTTTAAATAACATCTAACCTAAATCTATTCTAAAAATTCTTTTAGATCAGATATTAAATCTCTAGGCTCCGTTTCAAAAGAACCTTGAGCAGAATTAGGATTACCACCTCCCTTTCCGCCATATTTTTTTAGAAAACTTTGCATTATGTTATTAGAATTAAGATTGTGATGTTTTGAGATAAATCTATATTTTTTTGGAGCGATCCTTATAATTACGAACGTATTCGAAGGAAATAAATGTAAATTTTTTGATATTATCTTGTAATCAATATTATAATCTATAGAAAATATCAATATATCATTTATTGTTTCAATTGAATTTCGAGCTGTTAATTCCAGAATTTTTATTTCAAGCGTTTTGTTTTTCTCTCGGATATTTAAAATTAAATCCTCACTTTTCATATTTCTTTCTCTAATCTTGTTAATAGTAGTATTTAATGAATTACCCATTTCAATTAAATCTATATTAAGAGTTGTTAACATGCTTAATGCTCTATTTCCGATGTAATACTTCAATTCTTTACCCTTTTTAATATCGTAAATTAATATAATACCAATTTCAGTTGAGTTTTCAACATGTGTCCCACCACAACATACCAAATCTAGATTTTTTATTTCAATTATTCGAATTTGGTTTTCAAAAGGAATGTTTCCTCTAATTAAATCTTTATATTGTTCAATTTCTACGTTAGATATGATTTTTCCATTAATAACTAAATTGTTAGTAGAACAGATTTCGTTAATTTCGTCTAAGGCTGATCTAATTTGCTCGTAATTTAATGCTTTAGAAAAGGATATTAACACTTCTTCAAAATTAAGAGTCGCTCTAACTGTATCGATATCATATCTATTTTTAATTACTGCTGAGAAAATATGCTGTGACGTATGAGATTTCATTAAACCATATCTACGATTCCAATCAATTTTGCCTAATACTTTATCTCCTACCTTAATTTTTTTGTGAAACTCAGATGGGAGAGAATGGGTAATTTCATTGTCTTCTTTCATCACATTATTAATTTCAAATTCAATATCATTTATTCTGATTATGCCATGATCACTTAATTGATTGCCTCCATATGGATAAAATAGCGTTTGATCAAGAATTATTCCTTCATCTTGAATGGAGACTACCTTCGCATTGAACTCTTTTGCATAGGGGGTTTCCCAGTAAAGTTTATGTGTCATTTCTATTCTGTTTGATCAATTTTTAGTTTTATAAGTCCTTTTATATAATCAATTTTAGCAACAATATAAATATTAAATAATTAACCGTACGTAGCCAATAACAAGAAGTCTAACCTTTTATTTTTGATTGAATGTTTTTATTGTCCAGTTATAGAATCAACCAACTTAAAAATCTTTTTAAGTCTTATTAAATCATCATGTGGAAGAGGAGATCGCAGAAATGAACTTATATTTGCCATTAAATGATCCATATTTCCTGTACCAGAAAGGATCACATGTGTCCCTGGTTCAGAATGACAAAATCGATAAGCTGCATCCACTAAGCTAACTGCACCTCTCTTGTGTAGAAGAAAACCTAGAGGATTGGTATTTTCAATCTCCGAAGGATCAATTTCCTTTTTTTCAATTAACTCATCTATACATTCTTTAAGCCGTTTAGGCTTACTCAATGCTAGTCGTACAGCGAACATAACTAAAATGCCAATTTCCTTTTCTATCGCTTTTGTTAAAACACGATTTCGAGCAGATTGATTCAATATATTGAATCCTACCATCATTACATCCCAGATATCATCCTCTAATGCTCGTTGTAGCATAGAATGTTGTGGATCGGAATTGAAGCGTTCGGTAATTCCTATAAAACGAATTTTACCTTGATCTTTCATTTCTAAGAGTATAGGTGCAATTTCCGATTTGAGATATTCATAATCTTGTAAAATTACTCCGTGAAGATGATATATGTCGATATATTCTGTACCTAGATTCTGAAGACTTCTCTCAATGCTTTTTTTTACATTACTCGGTTGGATATTTCTCCATGTTGATTTTTTTGTTGAAATTACAAGACTCTCCCGTTTAAAACTTTTTATTGCTTTACCAACAATCTTCTCAGTTTTATATACTTCTGCCGTATCAATGAAATTGATACCAGATTTTAAAGCATACTCGATTAAAGAAATAGATTCTTCAAAAGTTTTTCCTGAACTTCGTCCTATTCTGCTTGGACCTCCACAACCTACGCCCATTTTACTAACTTTAAGCCCTGTACGTCCTAATATTGTATAATCCATAATAAATTATATGTGTAATTAAAGTTCCTATTCATTAAACGATAAATCCTTTATTAAAGGTATTTAAGAACTTTTAAATAGAATAAAAATTCTGATGTGAAAAAATATTTGATAAATTACCTTTAGAGCTATATTTATCTAGATTATTATTATCAATTTAATTTTTTCAAATATTTTTAAAACCATTTAATATTGTTAGAAAATGTGTTTGAAAAAAATTATTCTTTTGATAGGATTATTGATCGTTCTGGAACGCAATCATTTAAATGGGATTTTTATGAAAAAGATACTTTACCATTATGGGTGGCTGATATGGATTTTCGTGCACCCCAGCCTATTATAGACGCTATCGTTAAACGTGCAGAACACGGGATTTTTGGCTACACTTATTATCCATCAACTTATTATGATGCTTTAATTAAATGGTTTAAACGTTATTACAATTGGAACATAAAAAAAGAATGGTTAATCTTTACACCAGGAGTAATCCTTGCGATTAACTTAGCTATCCAAGGGTTTAGCAATCCTGGCGATAAAGTAATTGTTCAAAACCCTGTGTATTACCCTTTTTTTGGGGCTATTAAAACAAATGGGCGTCAGATCCTTTTAAATCCCTTAAAACTAATAAATGGCCGTTATCAAATGGATTTTGAGAATCTCGAGCAAATTGTTAAAGACTCAAGGACAAAACTTCTAATTCTATGTAATCCTCATAATCCTGTTGGAAGATTATGGACTAAAGAAGAATTGACACAGTTAGGGGATATATGTTTAAATAATGAGATTATAGTTATTGCAGATGAGATACATTGTGATTTAGTCTATCCCGGATATAAACACACTAGTTTTGCTTCAATAAGTAATAATTATGCTCAAAATTCGATTACTTGTACATCAGCTAGTAAGACTTTTAACCTCCCGGGTCTTCAGCTCTCCAACATTATTATCCCAAACCAAAAAATCCGTCAAACTTTTAATAATTCGCTTGAAAGCGTCTTCATCCCAGAAGAACTTGGATACCTTCCTAATGTTCTATCTATTGTGGCACAGCAAGCAGCATTCGAGAAATGTGATGATTGGTTAGAAACGCTTATCTTATATCTTAAGGAAAACTTAGAATTTCTCAAAGCATTTATAAAAAATAAGCTCCCACAGATTAAGATTATCGAACCTGAAGGAACTTATCTAGTTTGGCTTGATTTTAAAGAATTAGATATAGAAGACCATCAATTAGAGACTTTTTTACTTGAAAAAGCTAAAGTGGTTTTAGATGGAGGATATAAATTTGGACAGGGAGGTGAAGGTTTTCAACGAATAAACATCGCATGCCCTCGATCAATTTTGGAAGAAGGTCTTAACAGGATTTATCATGCCATAAAGGAATTAATAAGTTAAGCTTTAAAATCTTTAAACTAAAACTGGAATAGAGAGATTTAATACTTAAATGATAAAGAATGTTGATAGACACTCTTAGAGACTGGCCAATTCATGCTGCGCTAATGCTGATTGGGCTTATTCTGGTTAGTTCAGCAATGATTATCGCAAGAAAGAAGAAAAAAATAAAGAAATGGATTGTAAAACATAAATTTATAGCAATCTTTGGTGTTTTTTCATGTCTAGCTGGATTGGGATTAGGAATTAGGATGGTGGGTGAAAACTTTAATAATCATATTAATAGCATTCATTCGATTTTTGGTTTAATTTCTATAGGTCTCTTGAGTATTACTCCCATTATTGGTCAATCTATCTTCTGGGCTGCGAAACAAAAAAATAAATCAGTTAAGAAAATTCGCACATTTAGATTGTTCCATAAGTAGTTAGGTAGAACAACACTTCTTGTAGTTATAGTTACGATAATTCTCGGTATTCTAAGACTCTTTTTTTAATTTAATATAGTTTAAATTAATAACTGATGAAGTGTGAGAAGAAATTAAAAATAAATAACCGTTGATATTGAATATAAACTGAAAAGAAAAAGGGATTTAAAATTTTTTACAATTTAGGTACTTTTTTAAAGTAGTTTTTCGAATTCCTTTTACTATTTCTCTATTTTCCTCTCCAGGTATAAATATCACATCTCGGTTATTAATAGCTTTTAGTGAGAGCGTAACCACTTCTTCAGCACTCATCCATGGAACTTTAGAATGCTTTTCACGACTAAAACCACTCATGGAATCTGTATCGTGGAATTCAGAGTAAGTGAAACCAGGACATAAAGCTTGAATGTAGATCCCTCTACCTCTTACTTCTGATTTTAATATTTCAGAAAAGATAGTAAGTGCGGCTTTAGTAGAAGAATACATAACATTCGTCCTAGTTATTACTGACATTGAAGCATTATTAATAATAACTCCCCGGTTTCTTTTTTTCATCCCTTGTATAGCAGAATGACAAAACATTACAGGACTTGTATAATGGACGTTTATCATATCAGCATTTTGTATATTTTCTCTATCTAGGAAAGGTGTTATTATCCCATACCCTGCATTGTTTATAAGAACGTCAATATCATCTGTATCTAAAATTTTTGAAGTTACTTTTTCTATATCTTTTAGTTTTGATAAATCAGCAATTAATATTTCTGCCTTAATATGATATAATTTGCTTAATTTTTGACTAATTGTTTCTAACCTATCCCTTCTTCTCGCTACCAAGATCAGATCAAAACCTTGCTCCGCTAACTGACGGGTAAATTCTGCCCCAATTCCCGAGGAAGCACCTGTTATTAAAGCGATACCAGGATTATCCCATTTCATAAAATTCTCTTTAACATCCATAATTCCATCCTTATTTTCAATTTTAAGTTCAATAATACATTCATGTATAAATAAGTTTAGCCATCTCGATTTATTATAAAGATAGAAAAATAAGAAAAAAAATCTCTGCTCATGAACAAACTCCCTCTCAAACCTTCTCACACCATCTCTAATCATACTTGACCTTACCACATTCCCTTCATACAACCCTCAGACGCTAAGCCTGAACCTTGTACTCCTCTTTCAACACCACACACTCGTGCGGTTGAGAATAGCGGGCTGAATAGGTCGCCCTAAAGCTCCCTACGTACACCCCTATCTCACCAAGCCCGTCTTTTACGGGAGCACTCGTCTCGCATACTCAGTTCGCGTCACCGCGCCCTGATCTCGTTACACAGCGTTCCACACATTCATATTATGATGCCTTATATCCAACACTTTTACACGTGGATAGGTTCAGATTGACATTCGGCGCATTCACAGGTTCGCCTTATCAACCCCATCAACATAAATATCCAAAATATCATATAACCCTAATTACACGAGATTGGCTGACTATTTTCGGGTCCGGCTTCGTGCTTAGATGCTTTCAGCACTTATCCGTTAGCGCGTGGCTGCCCGGCAATACCTTGTCAGATAACCGGTACACTAGAGGCGCCGGCAAAATGTTCCTCTCGTACTGATTTTCCCTTACCCTCAGTCAACCTACAAGCCCAGTAGATAGAATCCGACCTGACTCACGTCGGTCTAAACCCAGCTCACGTTCCCTTT